>CACXFZ010000154.1 GCA_902767025.1 uncultured Coriobacteriaceae bacterium | reverse complement strand
GAACGCAAAGAGATACAGTGCTTCGCGCAAATGTTGTGGCATGCAAAAGTGTGCCAGTATGGCGTTTGTCAGTCAAGAATTGCACCTCGACGAAAAGTGGAGCGGCAAGCATGCGGCTACACGGTCTGCCCCTCAATTGAAAAACGCTCTAGGAAACATCGATGGCTATCGCTGAGCCCTGGAATCTTCAAGCATTGGCTCGTCATCGACACCAAAGCACATCAACACGGCACGCACCGGTGGAACAACAGCGGTTTAGCGCTCCAAAATCCTGCGTGTTTTAGTCTTCGACAGGGAGGTCGTCAAGTACACCCTTTACCTGATCGACGAAAGGCCGGAGATCGTCAAACAAAACAGCGGCAATAATCGACCAATTGGTTCCCTCGTAATCATGGACGAGACGGTGGCGCAAACCTGCGACCTGAAGCCAAGGAATGTCTGCATGAGAGTCTACAAGCTCCTGCGAAACCTTGTTCGTCTGCTCCCCGATGGCAAGCAATGGGGTCGAAACGAGCCACTGGGTCTCCGTGTCAGAGAGCAGCTCTTCGGCGGTAATCCCCCGCTTATCGACGACATCAAGCAGCTTCTCGCCCATGTCCACGATGCGCTCCAAACGCAGGCGGTCGTCTCTCATAGCGCAACCAACTCCCCTAGCACGCGATCACGAAACGGACCGTTGTCAAGCTCGGAGACTTCGAATACGTCAACCTGCTTGCCTGAAACGCGATGGAGGGACTCTGCGACTCCGAAAACGTCAAGCGGGCGGAAGCCCTCTCGGCCCTTCAACAAAATGTCGATGTCAGATTCTTCGTCCGCATCTCCGCGTGCATACGACCCGAACAGCGAAGCCCCTTCGAAACCGTACTTCTCCAAGAGGGGCAGGACGAACCCCCTTATCTCATCTATCGTGTAAACAGCAATACTCACAGTGTCTGCCCTTGAATCTCCAACATCTCAATCATACCATGCAGCAATCGGAGGATTCGCGGCCCCACCTTGCTGAGCCTGACTTTCGCCCGTTCTGCAACTACGATGGGACCCTGCAGACCGGTTTCCGCGGCAATCCCGACAGTTGCGCTCAGGGTTCCGCACGATCAAAAAAGAAGCTAGAGAGGATTGCGGGGCATCTTCTTCATATAGTCACCGAAGGAGTCGGCGCCCAGCGACCTGCCGTGTTTCCCTGCTTTATAAAAATGCATTGTTTCGTGCAGAAGTCAGTGAAAACTCAGAGAAGGACGCGATTCGGTCGCAGCACTACGACATCACAGGCTCTCCGTACTCCCGGCGCATCGCCTCGCGTGTCACGACCCACTGCTTCCCGTACTTGCGCCCGTCAATACCGGGGACGATCTTGCCGTATGACACCGCCTTGCGAAGCATCGACTCGCCAAGGCCCCATAGCTCGCTCGCATCGGAGAATGCCATGAGACCATCGAATGGCGTCTTTACCTCCACGCCGTTCTCCCAAAGCTCGTCGCAGGAGAGGTCGAGGTCATCATCCCAGATGATCCCGTAACCGCCCTGGCCGACCTCGACAGACCCGAAGAGCAGATCGTCGGCAAGCTGTGCGAATGCGGGGAACCGCGCAATGAGGGGCTTGACGTCGTAGAGCTTGGTGGCGCCGTTCGCGAACTGCACGCTGAGCATCTTGTCGGGTAGGACCGTGATTTCTTTTACCTTGTGGAACAGCATCGTCGTCTCCTTAGCCAAGCGGATCGAGCTTCTTGAACTCCTGCGTCTCCCACATCTCCAGGAGATCTTCTCTGTTCGCCGAAATCCACTCGCGTATCATCCCGGCCGCCCGATTGGGCATGCAAACCTCCTCAAGACAGATACCATAGAAATGACATCACGATATCGTGATATCACTAAGTACGATATACAGGTCGTGCCAAGCATCTTCCGCTTTTAAACCATTTTCCATTGTTAATGAACCATTGTTTTCAGCTAAATGGCTGAACGCTCGAAGAGCTCGCGACGCGGTTCGCCCGACGCCCTTACCGGCGGGGTTCGAGCCAGGCGAGCCATTGCGCGCCTTGCGACTCCGTCACGTCCCACAGCCGGTACGAGGTGTGGCCCGCGCCTGCGGCGGTCGTGGCCACCAGCGTGGTCACGTCGGACATGCGCTGGAAGGGGTTCGTGCGCGTGTAGCCGCTTTGCACCTTGGCGCGCGGCACCACCGTGAAGCTGGTGCGCAGCCCGTCGTTGAACAGGGCCACGTACCCGCGGTTGAGCGCATGGCCGCTTCCCCGCTGCCAGAGCACCGTGCTCACGGCGCGCACCACCGTGTACGCCACCGCGAAGATGTAGTAGACCAGCCCCAGGCTGTCCACGGCGTAGAGAACGCTGCCGATCTCGGGGATGCTGCCGACCAGCAGCGGCAGCGCATGCAGGAAGATCTGGACGGCCGCGTAGGCCAGCGCGATCCAGAGCATCGCGTTTCGCCAGATGCAGTTGCGCACGATGCCGCGGCGCAAGGCGACCTGGGGCAGGGGCTGCAGCTGCGCCATCTCGGGCATGCCGGCCAGCTCGGGGAGCAGCTCGCGCACGAAGGGTTCGGCCTGCTCGACCCTCAGGAAGGGATGGACGACCAGGCCTGTTTGGCTGAGTCCCTGGTTCTTGTTCTGCCCCGAGTTCTCGGCGTTGGTGTTGATGCGCCCCAGCGACACTTCGCAATAGCCCAGACAGCGGCGCACGAACGACTGGCGGACCTCCACCGTCTGGATGCGGTCCAGGTCGATGCCCGTGAACACCCGCTGCAGCAGCCCGCGCTCGACTTCGACCCGGCTTCCCCGCCGGCGCACGCGGAAGTTGCCGTACGACAGCACGATCGCAATGCATCCCGCCACCAGGCCGAACAGCACGATGCCCGCTGTGAACGCCAGCGTGGCAAACGCCCCCAGCCCCATCGCCCACGACGGGTCGAACGCGGTGGCGAAGATGCCCGTCGCGACGCCCATGAGCACCAGCGTCACCACCGCCACTTCGATGCCCGACGACGTGGTCGCCGTCAGCAGCAGCTCCTTGTTGGTGAGCCCCTGCTCGAACTGCACCGGCTCCATGCCGGCGACGCCCCCGCCGAAGGCACCGCGCCACGACGCCACCTGCGAAGCGGCATCGTCGAGCACGTTGGGCTGGGCTTGGCCGGCAGCGCGCTGGCGCGCCAGCTCGTCGGGCGAGGCGGGCGCCTGCGTGCGATGCGCTTGCGTGTCGAACATGCCTGCCGGCAAGGTGCCGTTTTCCTGCATGAGGACGGCAGGGTCGACGTAGACCACCTTATCGGGGCAGTCGGCCATCGTGGCCGCCTTGCGCACGAACAGGTCGGACCGGATGCGCTCGGCATGCTCCAGCGTGACGAACGGGACGCGCACCGCCTTGTTGGCCGCGCCACCAGCCGTGTCGATCGAGACGCTGCAGACGCCGAACAGCCGCTGCACCAGCCCTGCACGGTGGTTGACCGACTGCACGCGCGCGTACGGCACGTGCACGCGGCGCTTGGTGATGATGCCCGAATACAGGCTGAACTCCGTTTCGTCGAAGACGTAGCGCATGTTGCGCCAGGCCAGCACGTAGACGAGCGTGACGATGATGTATATCGCGACGAAACCCGCCAACCCCACCAAGACCATCGTCAGCGGCGCCGCCATGCCCTGTTCTTCCAAGAAGCGGTCCAGCTGGATACGCGTGCTCACGTTGTAGCCCACAGCAGCGGCGAGCACCGCCAACGTGGCCGTGAGCGGGCCGAGCCAGATGTAGCTGTGGTGAACCTGATGGGACTCGCCCGTGCGGTAGGTGACCGGGTAGGTTGCCGGAGCCTGCGGGGCGGCAGCGGAATCGGCTGCATTGTGGCCCGCAGGCGACGTGGCGGCTTCGGAGGAGTCGCGCCCCGCAGCCTCCCACGCGGTGTCGTGCGGTTGCGTGCCCATGCGCCTACACGTCCTCGCGCGCGATGCGCGCCAGCTCGGCGGCCTTGTCACGCAGCACGTCGGCCTCGGCCGCGTCCAGGCCGGGAATCTCGTGGCGGCCGGCAGCGGTGGACACGGTGACGCTGGCCAGGCCGAACAGGCGCAGAATAGGCCCTTGGCGCGTGTCGGTGTTCTGCACGCGGATGAACGGGATGACGAAGCGCTTGCGCCAGACGATGCCCCGCGCGATGTCCAGGTAGTCGTCGGTGATCTGGTAGCGCCAGCGCACGTACCTGATGGGAGGCAGCACCACCAGCCAGAGCACCATCAAGACGACCCAGGCCACACCGCCCGCCAACGTCAGGGCGCCGACAAGGTCACTGTGGGCGGAAAGCAGGCGCAGCAGCTGGACCATCCCAACGACGAGTCCGCACACCAGCGTGATCCAGATGCCGTCGTTGATGCGCCACACGTTCTTCACGCGCGGATCGAGTTTGTTTTCCGGCAAAGGCCTCATTGCCCGTCCCTTCACTTAACACTGCTTACTCGGAAGAGGTGTGCTGCGGCCCTTCCTGCTTCTTCTCTTCGATGATGCGCTGGCAGCGGGCGTCCTCTTCGGCGGCCACGCTGTCGATCACCTGCTCGACCGTGCTGGGAATGCCGAACAGCGTGCGCGTGGACACCACCGTGTGCGGGTCCTTGCCGTTCGCCTCCGCGATCAGCACGTCGCGCATGCGCTTCCAGGTTTGTTCTTCGCGGTCGGTCATGGGACTAGGATACCCCGTGATACTGGTACCAGGCGGCACAACTTCCCTCGCTGCTGACCATGCACGGACCCAGGGGGTTCTCCGGCGTGCATGCCGTGCCGAAAAGCGCGCACTGCGCCGGCGTCTTGGCGGCGCGCAGGATGTCGCCGCACGAGCAGCCCGCATGCTCGCGGGTGGGCTCGGGCTGCGGGTCGAAACGCGCCACGGCGTCGAAGCGGGCGAAGCGGGGCTTGAGGCGGTACCCGCTGTGCGCGATGACCCCCAGACCCCGCCAGTCGGCGTCGCAGGTTTCGAACACCTCGTCGATGACCGCGCAGGCGACCGGGTTGCCGTGCTCCATCACCGCACGGGCGTACGCCGTCTGGATCTGCGCCGTGCCCTGCGCGAGCTGGCCGAGCAGCATCGCGATGCCCTGCAGGATGTCCACGGCATCGAACCCGGCGATGACGCCCGGTATGCCGTGGTCGCGCGCCAGGAAGCGGTACGGCTCGGGGCCGATGATCGTGCTCACGTGCCCAGGCAGCAGCAGGCCGTTCACCTTCAGCTGCGGGTCGGACACGAGCGCCTCGAGCGCATGGGGCATGTTCTTGTTGGCAACGAAGACGCTGAAGTTTTCCAGGCCCAGCGCCTCGGCGCGCTTGATGCCCATCGCGATGGTGGGCGTGGTCGTTTCGAACCCCACTCCCGCGAAGATCACCTGCTCGTCCTCGTTGGCCTGGGCGTACGCCAGCGCGTCGATCAGCGAGTACACCACCTGCACCCGTGCGCCGGCGGCGGCCTCGCGCTGCAGGCTTGACGTCGAGCCGGGAACGCGCACCATGTCGCCGAAGGTGGCAATCGTCGCCTGGGGCATGCGGGCGAGCGCGATCAGCGCGTCGATGTCGCGGTTCGCCGTCACGCACACCGGGCATCCCGGGCCCGACAGCAGCTCGATGCGCTCGGGCATCAGCGAGCGCAGGCCGCTGCGCGCGATCGACATCGTGTGCGTGCCGCAGACCTCCATCAAGCGGATGGGCTCGTCGCCCGGCACCTGCTGCGCCAGGTCGCCGACAAGCCCCACTAGGCCCTTCGCCAGCGCGGGATCTTTGAATGCACCGAAATCGAACGACGGCACGCCTACGCTCCGAACTCCGCGAAGGCCGCCTGGTCGAGCTGCTTTACCAGCTCGATGGTTTCTTGCGCTTGTGCCGTGTCCACGACCTCGATGGCGAACCCCGCGTGCACCAGCACGTAGTCGCCCACCTGGGCCTGCGGGGTCAAATCGAGCGAGGCCTGGCGCACGACGCCCAGGACCTCCACTTGTGCCATGTTGTCTTCATCGATCGTGGTAACGCGCGCGGGAATCGCCAAACACATGCTTGCTCGTCCTTCCTTTGTCTTACGCGCGCCATCATAGCACGGAACAAGCGGGATGCCAGAGGGGCGATGGAGGGACGGTGCGCGCATCAGTCTTTCGCGAAACGGCCATGCTCCAGCATGGGACGAGAGGGCGACGCCGCATCCCTGCACCCTTCGTCTAGCCGATTACCAGATGAAGCCCCCCGGAAGCGTCCACGTATTGCCGCAAGACGTTGTTCTCCAGAATCTGGCCCGTGATCTCATCGGCGAGCCCCAAGATCTCGCTCTCGTTGACGCCGGAAGCGGCGAGCGTGCGCAGATCGACGAGCAGGTCCGCCTCTTCGCTTCCCTCGCCCGCGGAAAGCTCGTATCCGATATGCGGGTCGGCGACCCCGTGCTTTTCCGCAAGCGGAATGAGCAGGGTCGACGTGATCTCCTCGATCACGAGCCGGCATTTCAAGGTGATGTTGCGCCCGAGGAACTGACGTGCGCAGAACGCCTGAAGCGACGATATCATGGCGGGATAATCGTAGTCGACGCTGTGTATCTCCCAGCTCCAGTTGCGCACCCGGAAGACGAAGTCGCGCGTCTCTTTGCGCTGGGGGTTCTCGAAGATCTGCTTCGGCGTGCCCGATTCCCAGAGTTCGCCTTGGTCCATGTAGAACACGCGGGTGCTCGCGTCGCGGGCAAAGCGCATCTCGTGCGTAACCACGAGCATCGTGAGCCCCCGCTCGGCAAGGCTCGTGATAACGGAGAGCACTTCGGACACCATCTGCGGGTCCAGCGCGCTCGTCGGCTCGTCGAACAGCAGGATCTTGGGCTTCATGGCCAACCCGCGCGCGATGGCCACACGTTGGCGCTGACCGCCGGAAAGCTCGTGAGGCCAGTTGAGCGCCTTGTCCTTCAACCCGACCATCTTCAGCAGGTCCAGCGCCTGGTCGTAGGCATCCTGCTTGTTCATGCCCAACAGGTCCATGGGAGCCATCATGAGGTTTTCCACGACGAGCTTGTGGCTGAACAGGGCGTAGTTCTGAAACACCATGCCCATCTTCTGGCGCATCTTCGGCAGGTCGACGTCTGGAGCGCACACGTCGACGCCGTCCACCAGGATCTGGCCACTCGTGGGCGTTTCCAGGCGGTTGAGGCAGCGAATGAAGGTGGACTTGCCCGTGCCCGAAGGGCCGATGATGGAGACGACCTCGCCCTCGTCCACGGTGGCGTTCACGTCTTTCAGCGGCGTGGCTCCTGGGTATTCCTTGCGCAGGTGGCGCACTTCTATGAGGCTCATTTCTCCACGACCCCCTCTATGTTGCGCGGTCGTTGTTCAGTGTCGAATCGGGCTGCGATCCTGCGCAGCACCCAGGCAAGCAGCAGGCAGATCAAAAAGTAGATGATTGCCGTGGAGATCAGCGGGAAGAACGCATCCATCGTCCGGGCACGTATGAGGTCGCCCGCACGGGTAAGGTCGGCCACGGCGATGTAGCCCACGATGGCGGTATCCTTCACCAGGTTCACGAACTGCCCCATGAGCTGCGGCATGAACTGCTGGCGCGCCTGCGGGAACACGATTTTGGAAAACACTTGGTGGCGGGTATAGCCCAGGGCAAGCCCCGTTTCCTCCTGGATGACGTCGATGCCCTTCACGGCAGTCCACATGGTCGAGCCGGCGGTTGCCCCGAACGCCAACGTGAACGCTATCACGGCCACGAGTTCGCCCGCAACGTCTATGGAGCCGAACACCACGTAATAGAGCAACATGAGCACTACCACGATGGGGATTCTGCCCATAAGGGCCTGGTACGCGTCCACCAGCTTGCCGACCCAGCGCACCCCGCTGCGCCGGGCAAGGACGGTGCCGTACCCCAGCAGCAGCCCGAAAGCGCCTGCAAGCACGCTGATGAGCAGGGTGACTCCCAGGCCTGACAGGATAAGCTGCCAGCGGTCCTCCTCGATGAAGGTCTTCCTGAAGGACTCCGCCATGCCGCCGAAAAAGCCGCCTTCTCCAGCCGATGCGCCTTCCTGCGACTTCACCACCACCGATATGGTGGTGGGCATGACCGTGTCGCTGAAGTCGCACACCGAGGCGCGCTCGGGGGTGTTGGTGAGGGTGCCGCCGAAGTCGGCCTTGCCGGTGTCCACCGCCGCGAAGATGGAATCCATGGGGAGGGTGGAAACCTCCAGGTGATAGCCGAGTTCGCGTGCGATGAGCAACGCCAGCTCCACGTCGTAGCCTTTCGGCACGCCTCCCTCGCCCACGTAGCTGAAAGGCTCGATGACGCCCGAAGTCACGAACCTGAGCGTGCCGTTGGGCGCGTCCCAATCCTGTTCGGGCAGCGTCTTGCCTGCCTCGTCGGCGGCGACCCACTTTTCCTCGAGGGCGCGCAACGTGCCATCGGCCCCGAACTTCGCGATGAGCTCGTTGAACTGCGCGGTGAGCGTGGAGCCCCTGGGGAAGAAGAAGCCCTCGGAGACATCTGCCACAGGCTGGGGCAGAAGCGCCACCGTGCCCGGGCGCCGGTTGACGACGAGCTGGCAACAGTAGCTGAGCTGCACCGCCGCATCTTCCTTGCCCGCCTCGACAGCCGCAACGCACTCCGCGAGCGAGGGGTAGAACTCCTCGCTGGTCCCGTCGATCTGCTCCTGCACCTTGAGGTTGTACACGCTGCCGTTCACGTAGGCGAAACGCTTGCCCGCCAGCTCGTCGAGCGTCTGGTACATGGGCGTCGGCTCTTCACCGTCCGCGTACGCGAACACGGGGACGAGCCCAAACGCGAGCAACATTGCAGCAAGCAGCAAGAACAGCGATCTGTTTCTCGCCCTTTTCACCATTCTGCCCTCCCGCCTTCATAGCCGAAAACCGGCCCCGCACAGGGCCATCGCTTGCCATTCTCTAGAGCGACGACGGCTCCTTCCATTATCGCCGATTCGATCCCGAATGGTGCGACGGTCCCTTCAAGGGTTCCAGAGCGTCACCCCCCTCCCGCGACGCATCTCCAGCCTATCCGATGCGGAACCGCTCCTCGCAAGGGGGCAGCATGCCCTTGGCGGCGTAGGGCTCGGCAACCGCCATGTCGCGGTTGCGATAAGGACAGGTGGCCTCGTTGCGCATCAGCCCCTCGACAAAGGCGTTGAGGAAGGTGAACGGGCGATTCGCTCAGCCCGCGTGACAGGCAACCACTGCCTGGCCATATGAGATGCAGCCGTCGTTGGGGGGCAGCTCTTTGTTCAGGGCCACCGTCAGGCCCTGCTCGGAGAGCTTCCGGATCGCATGCTCGGCAAGGTAGCGGTTCATGAACACGCCGCCCGAAAGCGCCACCGTGGAGATGTCGAAGGCGCCCTGCACCAGCTGGGCCACGCTCACGATGGCATCGACGAAGGCATCGTGGAAGCGCCGCGCGATCACCGGCACGCTCACGCCTGCGAGCTTGTCGTCCAGCAGCGCCTGAAACGCCGGGGCCGGGTCGAGCAGCACCACCGACGTGTCCTGGGCCGTCGAGGACTCGGTGGCCGTGTTCTTGATGATGTCGATGGTATAGCCCGCATCCGCCGCGTCGTCTTCGCAGCAGCCTGCCAGCGCGGCCTCCAGCATGATGGCGGGCTCGCCTTCGTAGCTGGCCTGCAGGCACACGCCAAGCAGTGCGCTTGCAGCGTCGAACAGGCGGCCTGCCGACGAGGTGTGCGGGCAGTTGAGCGACTGGTCGATCATCTGCTGGCACAGCGGTGCCAGCTCGCCCAGCGACTCGAGCACGTCCGCGGCCGCGGGATGCTCGAGCAAATCGAACGCCCACAGCACGCCATAGGCGCAGCGGCGCGCATCGGCGATGGCGGCGGATCCCCCGGGCAGGGGAACGTAGGCGAAGTTCGCGAACCGCTCGAACGCCTGCGTGTTGGCCAGGAGCACCTCGCCACCCCACACGTTGCCGTCCATGCCGTAGCCGGTACCGTCGAAGGCGAAGCCGCACACAGGTCCTTCGATGTTGTTCTCGGCGATCACCGACGCGATATGCGCATGGTGATGCTGCACTTCCACCACCGGCAGCTGCTGGGCATGGGCCCATTTGCTCGCCAGGTATTCGGGGTGCATGTCGCAGGCGATCAGGCGCGGCTGGATGTCGAACAGGCGCCGGTAGGCATCGAGTGCCTGCAGCGAGGCGTCTTGCACGAGCGCGTCTTCCATGTCCCCCAAATGCTGGGACACGAACGCCTCGTTGCCGCGCGCCAGGCAAAACGTGCTCTTCTGCTCGGCTCCCACGGCCAGAAGCTCGTCGTGCTCGGGCAGCGGCGCTGCCAGGGGCATGGGCGCATGGCCGCGCGCCCGGCGGATGGACTGGATGACCGTTGATCCCTCCCCCGCATCGAGCACCCGCATGACCGAGTCGTCGTAGCGGTTCAGGATGGCGCGGTTGTTTCCCAGCACGGCATCGGCGATGCCCGCCAGGGCCGTGCACGCCTGCTCGTCGTCGATCTGAATGGGCTCGTCGTGCACGTTGCCCGACGTCATCACCAGCATGCCGCCGAACGAGCGCATGATCAGGTGCTGCACCGGCGTGGCGGGAAGCATGACGCCCAGCTCGGACAAGCCGCAGGCGACCTGATGATCCACGGCCGCGTCGCCCTTCGTGCGCAACAGCACGATGGGGCGCGCGGGACTGGCAAGCAGGGCCTCTTCCTCGATGCTCACATGGCAGTGGCGATGGGCCTGCTCGATGTCGCGCACCATCACCGCAAAGGGCTTGGCCGGCCGCCGCTTGCGCTGGCGCAGGGCCGACAGGGCTTCGGGGCTGGACGCGTCGCAGGCCAGGTGGAACCCTCCCAGGCCCTTCACGGCAACGATCTTGCCGTCGCGCAGCAGCTGCACCGCCCGCTCGATCAGCGCATCGCTTTCTTCAAGCGTGGTCCCCCATTCCCATGCGACAGGGCCGCCCTGCCCTGACAGCTCGGCGAAGCACAGCCGCGGCCCGCATGCGAAGCATGCGTCGGGCTGGGCGTGGAAGCGGCGGTTGGCGGGGTCGGCGTACTCGTCGGCGCACGACGGGCACATGGGGAAATCGGCCATCGACGTGGCTGGGCGGTCATAGGGCAGCTGCCGGATGATCGTGAAGCGCGGCCCGCAGTTCG
>CACXFZ010000153.1 GCA_902767025.1 uncultured Coriobacteriaceae bacterium | reverse complement strand
CCCCCTATCAAAGTGCGCGAAAACCCGCTATAATGCAGACCAATTCGATAACTGAATACGGTGGCATGAAATGAAAGCACATAAGACATACGTAAAAGCTCGGCCCGTAACGCAAGAAGCGTTGGCTGAGCGTGCGATGCCTCAGCGCGCTATTGCCGTGCTGCTGTCCATCGTTCTCGTCATCTCCCTCTGCCCGATTCCGGGCTTCGCCGCGCCTGCCGAGCCGTCTTCGAGCTCCAGCGCGCAATCCGAAACCGCATCTTCCAGCAGTTCTGTGGCCGATACCGAGGCAACGAAAACAGCTGCGACAACCGAGGCTGCCCCTGCATCCGCAGAGTCCGACAGCCCGTCTTCCAGTCAGGACCTTGGCGCCGTCACGGGCTCATCTGCACATGCCACCGTGGATGCCAATGACGGCGCCAAGTCCGATAACGAAACCTCGTCCTCGCAGGCAGCACCGCAAGAAAGCGCGTCGTCGAGCGCCAGCTCGTCCAGCTCCAGCAGCACCAAGCCCAGCGAGGCGTCCTCCAGCTCGTCGAGCTCGAGCGCTCAGGACAAGGAAGCCGACAAGGAAGAAGCCGAGGCCGACAAGCCCGAGCAAACCAAGGAAGAGGCAGCCGAGGAAGAAGAGCTCGAGGAAGAGGCGATCGAGGCCGAGGAAGCCGACGCCGGCGAGGAAGCGGTCGTCGAAGGCACGCTGAACCTCATCCAAGAGGGCAACTGGTGGCCTCCCGAGGGCACCGAGGACAAGGACGTGCAGTTCGGCTCGTCCAGCCTGTCGACCACCAAGATCGAGCAGATGAAGAACCGCCTCAACACCCAGTTCATGAACCCCCCGACGTCGGGCACCTCCATCACCGTGAGCCTGTCGGACATGAAGATCCCCTGGTCGGAGTACACGAACCTGAAAACCTGGCTCGAAGACGTCATCAACTCGAATCCCGACCTGTTCTACATGTCCAGCTCGTATCGGGCAACCGGCGCGTCGAGCGGCGGCACGATGTGCGTCAACACCGTCTCCGTGAACCTGTCGATGAGCGCATCGCAGATCAAGAGCTACCGCACCAAGTACGAAACCGCCATGCAAAACGCCATGAAGTGGATTCCCGCCACGGCCAACGACGTCCAGAAGATAAAGGCCGCCCACGACTGGCTGGTGCGCAACGTGGCCTACCACACCCAGGCTGCCTCCACCGGCTCGAGCAGCTGGAAGTCCGCCTACGGCAACCTCAACCCCTGGAGCGCCTACGGCGCGTTCGTGGACAAGAAAGCCGTGTGCGAGGGCTATTCGCTGGCGTTCATCGCCATCCTCAAGCGCGTGGGCATCGAGGCCACCTTCGTCACGCAGCACAAGAGCTCCTACGACGGACACGGCTGGAACCGCGTCAAAGCGAACGGCAAATGGTACAACGTCGACGTCACGTTCGACGACCCCACCCCCGACGGCGGATCGGGCCGCACGCCTTCCACCACCTACTTCATGAAGAGCGACAAGTGGTTCAAGTCCCATCCCTATGACGGCTGGCACACGACATGGACCCCGGCGGGCACCGCCGCCACCGACACCACGTACGACAGCTACAGCTGGAACACCTATAGCGGCAACGCGTCGGATTCGAGCAGCAACCCCACGTCGCTGATGATCACCACGCCTGCCAACACGAAGCAGAGCGCGCCCTTCACCATGCTTATCGACTCAAGGCTGCAGCTGACCATCGCCACCACGCAGAACTCGAACATCCTGCCCGGCCGCGCCACCTGGAGCTCGAGCAATCCCAGCGTGGTCGCCGTCAACAGCGCCGGCCTGGTCACCACGGGCGACAAGGAAGGCACGGCCACCATCACATGCAAGCTGGGCAGCCGCACCGCCTACTGCTACATCAGGGTGGTCAAGTCGGGCACGAACATGAGCGCGGTGAGCAAATCCATCGTGTGGAGCGACACGTCCTACATCGGCAACAACACCGTGAAGTACGACGGACGCAACCATCGCCCGCAGAACCTGAACATCACCTACAAGGGCAAGACGCTCACCAAGGGCAAGGACTACACGGTCGAGTACTCCAACAGCACCGACGGCAACGCCTGCGTGCTGCCGGGCACGTGTACCATCACGATCTTCGGCATCGGCGAGTACATCGGCACCACCACCCTCACCTACTACATCAGGGGCGACCTGGCGCAATGCAGCATCAATTCGCCATCTGCCGCCTACACCGGTTCGGCCGTCAAGCCCGAGCCGACGCTGAAGTTCAAGAACTCCACGCTGAAAAACGGCGTCGACTACACCGTCACGTACCCGTCCAACACCAGCAGCGTGGGAACGAAGACGGCAACCGTGAAGGGCAAGGGCGCCTACACGGGCACCAAGACCTTCACGTACAAGATCACCGCGGCCTCCATATCGGGCGCCGCCGTGTCCTACACCACCACGCACAAGTACACCGGCAAGGCCATCACCCCTGCCGTCACCGTGAAGCAGAACGGCAAGACCCTGACCAAGGGCACCGACTACACGGTCAGCTACAGCAACAACATCAACCAGACCACCAAGGCCGCCATCAAGGTCACCGGCAAGGGCAACTACACCGGAACCAAGGTGGTGTACTTCACCATCAACAAGACCGGCGCCTCGGCGGCAACGTGGACGCGCTTGGCAGGCGACGACGCGCTGAAGACCATGCAAACGATCACCAAGGCCGGCTTCAGCACATGCGACACCGTGGTCATCGCCACGATGGACGGCTACTGGGACGCCCTGGCCGCCAGCGCGCTTGCCGGCAAGTTCAACGCGCCGGTGCTGCTGACGGCATCGTCTTCCCTCTCGCTCGAAACGCGATCCGAGATCTCGCGCCTGGGCGCTACGAAGGCCTACATCTGCGGCGGCAAGTCGGCCGTGTCCGCCACCGTTGAGAGCCAGGTGAAAGCCGTGCTGAAGGGCAGCAAGACCATCAAGCGCCTGGCCGGCAACGACGCGCTTGACACCGCCGTGCGCATCGGCAACGAAGTGGGCTCGGCTCGCGGCGACGTCTGCATCATCGCAACGGCGGGCGGCTACTGGGACGCCCTGTCCATCGCCCCTTACTCGTATTCGGCCAAGGCACCCATCTACCTGTGCTCGGGCAGCACGCTCACGCCAGGAACCATCAGCGCCATCAAGGCGGGCGGGTTCAAGCGCGTGGTCATCACCGGCGGCAAGTATGCCGTGCCCACGTCCGTGGAAACCCAGCTGAAGAACAACGGCATCAAATCAATCAAGCGCATCGCCGGCAACGACGCCTACCACACGTCGGGTCTGATCGCCGACTGGGAGTACAGCCAGAGCCTGTCGGCCGACAAGATGGCCATCGCCACCGCAAGCGGCTACTGGGACGCCCTGGGGGGTGCGGCGATGTGCGGCAAGAACGGCTCGATCCTGGTGCTGGCCGACGACGGCAACCGCACCAACATCACCGGCTTCGCCAAGAAGCACAAGTCCGAGATTGCCCAGGCCTACGTCTTCGGCGGCAAGGCAGTCGTGTCCGACGCGACGATGAATGCCGCCAAATCTGCAACTAAGTAGCTCGGTCGTGTAACGACCGAGCTGGCCGACGCTGCGGCACGTCCAGCCACCCCGCCTTGCCCCTACTACGGGGCTCTGTGCGCACCCAAGTGCGCTTGGCCCCGAGAGCGGGGCAATTCGGGGCACCTGGACGTGCCTCGCTGACCCTTCGACCACCTATGACTCGTGGCGCGCGCTGCTGGACCTGCCAGGTTGACCTCTGCTGCAGTTCCCCTCAACCTGCGGGCGCGGCGACGCTTCGCT
>CACXFZ010000152.1 GCA_902767025.1 uncultured Coriobacteriaceae bacterium | reverse complement strand
GATCCGTCGAAGGCCGCAGCCACCAAGGTGACCGCTGTGGTGCTCGAGCAGTTCAAGGGCGACAAGCAGCTTGTCTTCAAGTTCAAGAAGCGCAAGAACTACAAGCGCACCAAGGGCCATCGCCAGCAGCTCACCCGCATCCAGATTGAGGCCGTGGGCTCCGAGAAGGCGAAGGTCGAAAAGAAGGCCGCCAAGAAGGACGAGCCCAAGGACGAGGCTCCCGCCAAGGTTGATGCCAAGGTCGAGGAGAAGGCAGCCGAGAAGGCCGAAGAGGTCAAAGAGGCAGCAGCCGAAAAGGTTGAGGAAGCAACTGAAGCCGCCGAAGAGGTCGCGGAAGAGGCCGCAGCGGCAGACGAGCCGGCCAAGGCCGACGAATAGCAAAGGATAGGTGAGTCACAATGGCACATAAGAAAGGTCTAGGCTCCACCCGCAACGGCCGCGACTCTCACGCACAGCGTCTGGGTTGCAAGAAGTTCGCAGGCGAGCTCGTAACCACTGGCAACATCCTGGTCCGCCAGCATGGCACGCACTTCCATCCCGGCGAGAACGTGGGCCGCGGCAAGGACGACACCCTGTTCGCCCTGTGCGACGGCACGGTGAAGTACACGCGTGGCAACAAGCGCCGTGTGCACGTGGTGCCCGTCGAGGCATAAGCCTTACCCACATACGCGATGCAAGCAAGCACCCTGGACTCCCAGGGTGCTTTTTGCTGCATGGGGCGGGGGTGACGAAGATGTGGTGGCCGACGAATCGCAGGGGGCAGCGCGGGTCCGGGGACGAAATATGAAACCCCGCTCGTTTTGCCACGAAAACCCGCGTTGTGCACGTCATTGGAACGCGATTACCGTGAAATCGCGCGTTGTGCACGCCCCGAATCGGGGCGAATCGTCGCACAGCGTGGGTTTTCGTGGCAGAATCCCTCTCGGTGTGTGTTTGCCGCTAATCAGCGTTCAACGTATCTGACTCCTGATCGGGTGCCTCACTTCAACCTCACGAGTCAGTCGATCTGCCTCTTGGCTCCGTGATCTTTTATATCGTCGGGCCGTTCCTCTCCCAAAAGTTGCGCAACTGCATATTCGGCAAAGCCTTTACTATGCATATGCAGTGAAAGCGTGATAGGGTATGTGCACAATAGTATGCACATCGGAAGAAGGGAGACATATCATGGGATGCAACATCCAAACGAGTGGTGTCGGACGGGCTGCTCGTGCGCTGCTCGCCTTTGTGCTGGCGGTGGCCATGAGCATTCCCATTGCGGCGTTTGGCGTCGAGCCGGACAAGGCCCGCACGGTAGCGCAGGGCACCTGGGGCACGTGCAAGTGGGACCTCGACGAAGCGGGAACGCTCATGGTTCATCCAGGCGACGGTGCCGAGCCAGATGCTTCGAGTCTCGAATCCGATGATGGGGTTTCCGACGTCGTGGATCAGGCTGATGACAAGGCTGCCAACAAGCTGCAGGAAAGCCCCTGGAAAGATTACAAGGACGACATCGTCAAAGTGGTCTTCGAGAAGGTGGACAACAACATGGTCGTGGCCCCGCAGGACATCTCGTACTTGCTTGCTGGGCTCGCCAAGCTCCAGGAAGCGGACCTGTCCGGCCTGGATGCGCGCGCAACTAAGCAGCAGGTCGGCTTGTTCAAGGGCGATGCGAAGCTCGCAAAGCTTGTGCTCGGCAAGGGCATCAAGCTGGACAAAGCTGCCTTGACCGAACCTGCTGCAGGTGATGAGTACACGGGCAAGTGGGCAGGCCCCACGGGCACGTTCAGCGCCCAAGAGCTTATGGAAGCCTATGACGGCGCCACGATGGCTGGCGCGTACTCATGGGAGCAAGCCGAAGCTGTCCAAGCGCAGGAGCAGGAGCCGGAACAGGAGGCCGAAGAGTCCGCTACCCAGGCATCCGCCGAAGACGGGCCTGATGGTGTCCAGTTGCAAGGAGTTCCTGACACGCAAGATGGCCAGGAGGCCGACGCTGCTGCAGCCAGCCAAGAAGCTGCTACGCAAGATGGGTTGGAAGCGCCTGAGCAACAGCAAACAGAAGAGGCCGACGCAGAAGTTTTGGACGATAATGGCGTCGAGGCGCAGGCTGCGGATGCCTCCTCTCAAGGCACGGCTAGCTACCGCTATGCTCGCCTCATGCGCGACGGCTATCTCCATACCACCGATAGCACCGGCACGGTGAAAGGCAGCCGCCATTGGGGCGGCTCGCCCGATGCTGCGAAGCAGAATCTTGCCCAGGTCGACATCCTCTTCATCGATTCCGATGTGCAAACGCTGGTAAACGCGAAGATAATTAACACCAACAGATGGGGGAGCGAAAAGGAAACGAACAAGGTCAAGTTCGGCTCTTCGACGGTGAGCGGTTTCGCCATCAAGAACATATCCAAGGTCGTGTTCAAGCTCAATGCATCGGGCAGCTCTGCGTTCACTACGCTTGCCGCGTCGCACGGGGCAGCCACTACCACCACTGCCGTGTTCAAAGGATACGAGCGCTTGAAGTCGGTCGAGAACTTCGATAAGACCAAGGTTACGTCCCTGGGGGGCAATACATTCATGAACTGCAAGATGCTTATGAGCATCAAGCTTCCGAAAAGGTGCACGATCATCGAAAACGGCTTCATCAGTGACGGTTGCTTTGCGGGATGCAGCTCGCTTTCCAGCGTTTCGCTTGGCGGAGTCGAGCAAATTGGCGACAACGCGTTTTCGGATTGCACTGCCCTGACGTCAATTGACATGCCCGCATCGGTCGACCGTATCGGGAACTTTGCCTTCTACGGTTGCGAGAACCTGAAGCAGGTCGTGCTGCGAAACACCCAGCGGGTGGTTGTGGGGCACTCGGCTTTCTCAAAAGCGCCCGTCGCCGCCAAGGGCAACGCGAACTACTTCTATGTGCCCAACAGCGTTTACGCCTCCTACCGGGAGGAAATAAAGACGAACGAGTGGCACGAGCGCGGCTATGCCCCCAAGGTTCGCCCCTTCCTGGAAGTTGCCAACATCGCCAACCAGACCTACACCGGCAAGGCCATCAAGCCGGCAGTCAAGGTGACGTGGATGGGCAAGGCGCTGGCCGCGAAGAACTACACCGTCACGTACAAGAACAACGTCAATGCCGGCACGGCCACGGCTACGGTTACGGGGAAGAACGGTTATGCAGGCACGGTGACCAAGAGCTTCAAGATCGTGAAGAAGTCTACAACGCCCTCGTCAGGTTCGGGTGGTTCGGGAACTAG
>CACXFZ010000151.1 GCA_902767025.1 uncultured Coriobacteriaceae bacterium | reverse complement strand
TTCATAGCCCGCATATTGTAGCCGACACGGTAGCGCAAACCCTGGGCCTGCGGTTTTCTTGACTGATTTTCGAAAAGTTGGCAAGAAAACGAGTTTTTGTCATCTTGAATCGCTCGCTTGCAGTGCTTATGTAATCTTTTGTATGCATTTTGCAGTGCGACTGCAGACAATACGCCACATTTAGCCCGGTGCAACCTCTGCCAATACTACAAAAACTGGATTTTTTGCCAGAAATCCTGTTTTGAGCAAAGAATCTCGCTGCTGGCGCCTGGCCGACGCCTAGGCGCCAGGCTCGCCGGGCACGAGGAAAGCACGTGGGTTGGGTTGCGAGGGGTATAATGATGCGCAATAGCAGATCGAGGTGTCCCGGACCTGGGGAATGGGGGTGCGAGTCCCCCGCGGTACCGCCACTGTGATTGCGCAAGCATAAGTCAGAATGCCAACCGGGAACGCGAAGAGGCTGGTGCGATGTACACCACGACCCTTCCTGCAGGTGAACCCCGCTGCCTGCAGCTTGCGTCTTGAGCGAGCCCTTCACTCGCCGCCTTCGGCTGCATCTGTACGGAAGGCGGGGAGCAAAGGAGTTGCCATGAACCCAACGAAGACATCTGCGGTGCCGATGCGCCTGCGTGCCTTGCTTGCCGTGTGCGTGCTCGCCCTTGCGGCGTGCTGCTTTGCGCCGCAGGCCCACGCCGACGAAGCAGGAGATGCGCTCTACAACAACCTGACCGCACGCTTCGTCAAGGGCGGGTCGGATGCCGCCATCGGCAACAACACGTTCATTGCGGCACCCGCACTCGCGCTTGCCGGCAAGAGCGACGCCATCGACGCCGACGCCATCCTGGCCAACCTGGATGCCGCGCGCAAGAACGCCAACGAGGAAAACCCCCTGCAGGCGGGCACCGTGGCCAAGTACATCATCGCGCTGACGGCGGCGGGCAAGGACTGCACGGCCATCGAATACGGCGGCGCGAAGACCAACCTGATTCAGGAGATGGAAAGCCTGATGACCACCACCGAGTCGGTGTACAGCGCAGTGATGATCCTGCCCGCGTACGACTACGGCCAGTACGATGCCAGCAACAGCCCCATGTCCAAGGACGCCCTGATCAAGACCATCCTGGACAGCCAGGCCGAGTCGGGCCTGTTCGGCGGCGAGTGGGCATCGACCCAGCTGACCGCCCAGGCCATCCTGGCGCTGCAGCCCTACTGCTCCACGCGCTCCGACGTCGCTGCCGCACTGGACAAGGGCCAGACCAGCCTGTGGACGCTGCAGGACGCCGACGGCGGCCTGCGCTACGACGCCAGCGAGTACTCGACCGCAAGCGACGTGAGCAGCACCGGCGAGGTCAGCGCATCGCTGCCTGCGCTGGGCATCGATCCCACGGGCAAGAGCACCAAGCAGGCGCTCAACGACAACGGCAAGGCCCCGTACGACGCACTCGTGTCGAATGCCAACAAGAACCTGAACGGCTACGACGGCCAGTGGAACGAGCCCATGGCAGCCGCCTACGCGCTGGCCGGCCTGTCCGCGGCCAACGCCTACAACCCGGACAGCCCCACCGCCCGTTACCTGTACACCCCGCTGCCGGCCGACACCAACTGGACGCGCCTGGGCGGCCCGATCGCGCTGGACACGATGAGCCTGATCGTCGATGAGGGCGCCTTTGCCACGGGCGGCACCGTCGTGCTGACCACGATGGAAGGCTACTGGGATGCCCTGACCGCCAGCGGCGTGGCCGGCCTTGCCAACGCGCCGATCCTGCTGACGGCCAAGTCCGAGCTGTCGGCCCAGACCAAGGCCCAGCTGCAGAAGCTGGCCCCCAGCAAGCTGATCGTCTGCGGCGGCCCCGCAGCCGTGACCGACGCGGTGGTCAACGCTGCAGCCGCAGCCGTAGGCAAGCCGACCGTCGTGCGCATGTACGGCGACGACGCACTGCTCACCGCAACCGACATCTTTGCCAAGGCTCCCGCCGAGACGGGTGCGGCCTGGGCCGGCGGGGAAGCCTTCCTGTGCACCGCGGCCACCTTCCAGGACGCCCTGTCGGCAGCGCCCCTGTCCTACGCGCTGCACCTTCCCATCTTCCTGACGCTGGACGCCAACACCATCACGCCCGAAACCCTGAAGGCGATGAAGGACGGCGGCATCACCACCGTGCACATCGTGGGCGGTACCGCTGCCATCTCCGAGACGGTGGAGAATGCGCTGAAGAAGGAAGGCATCACCGTGGCCAACCGCTTCGGCGGCGAAACGTCGATCGAGACCTCCGAGCTGGTTGCCCAGTTCGGCCTGTCGCGCGGGATGGCGGCCGACAAGATGGCCGTCGCCACGTGCTGGGACTACTACGACGCGCTGGCAGGCGGCCCGCTGTGCGGCAAGCTCAATTCGGTGATCGTGCTGGTCAACGACGGCGCGTCGCACAGCATCTCCGGTTTCGTGGCGGGCAACGCGAACAACATCTGGAACGGCTACATCTTCGGCGGCGCCGCTGCCGTGGGCACCGATGTCGAATCGGAGCTGGTGCGGGTCACGAAGAAGTCCGCATAGTCGCACGAACATGACCGAGCAGCACGAACAACCATCCCCTGCCGAGCGCACGACGTCATCGCGCCCACGCATTGCCGTGGGCGCGGCGATCGCGGTCGTCGCGCTCGCACTGGTAGGCGCCATCGCCTGGGGAAGCTCTGCTGCCAAAGACCCCGGTGCGGCGCTGCTGTCCACGACAGCCCCTGCGGCGAGCTCGTCGCAGGGCAGCGCCGCACCTGCCTCGGGTGATGGGTCGTCGCAGGCGGCCGCGCAAGAAACCGCCAGCAGTGCGGCAAGCGCGACCTCGGCGGCAGCTGGCGAGACGCAGTCGAGCACAAGCCCGGCACAGGCGGCCGCGAGCTCGTCAGCGTCGTCGAGCCAGGCCGGCACGGCGGTGCAAGAGACCCTGGTCGAAGAAGCCGTCGCCCCCAGCGCCGCAGCCGCCACCATCGACACCGCCGCCAACCAGGGCGCGGCGCGCGACACGGCCGCGCCTGCAGCCTCGCCCGAGCCTGCCGAGCAGGCGCCCGCTGCAGAGGCAAGCGCGCCCGAGACTCCCGCCGCCACGCCCACTGCCGAAGAGCCGGCAGCCGAGCCCGCAGCGATGGTGGACGTGCGCGTGGTGCTGGACAGCGGCAACGCCCATGCGCACAACGCCGCCTACCCGGAATCGCTAGGCGAGTTCACCGTGAGCATCCCCGCCGGCTCGTCGGTCTACGACGCGCTGGTGGCAACGGGCGTGCGCCATGCGACGAAGGGCCCAAGCTACGTGGCGTCGATCGGGGGCATCGCCGAGATGAACTGCGGCCCGGGAAGCGGGTGGCTCTACCTGGTGAACGGCGAGATGCCCATGAAGCCCGCCAACTCCTACGTGCTCGCGGGCGGCGAGACCGTCCGCTGGGCCTACACCGTCGAAAAGGGCGACGTCTAGCCTTGCGCAACGTCTTTTCGGCATACCATCCTGCGGTCGGGTTCTTCTACCTGGTCGCGGCCATCGCCTTTTGCATGAGCGCCTTCCATCCCGTCTACGTGACGCTGTCGCTGGCCGGCGCGCTCGGTTGCTCGCTGGTGGTGCGCGGCGCATCCCGCACGCTGAAAACAGCCGCCCTCGCGCTTCCGCTGGCCCTGTGCATCGTCGTGGCCAACACGCTGTTTTCCGCCGCCGGCGCCACGGAGCTCTTCGCGGTGGCGGGCCGCGCGTTCTACCTGGAATCGGCGTGTTTCGGCGCCACGATGGGCGCGATGTTCACGGCGATGCTGCTGTGGTTTTCCTGCTACGCCGCCATCATGGACAGCGAGGCGACCGGCGCCCTGATGGGGGCCGCGCTGCCGACGGTGTCTCTGATGGTCTCGCAGGTGGTGGGACTGGTGCCCGAATTCCTGCGGCGCGGCGCGATGATCGAGTCGGTGCAGAAGGCCAACGCCGCTGCCGCCCAGCCCGCCGGGAAGGCGAAGGTGGGCCATGCGCTGAACACGCTGAGCACGCTGATGAGCTGGGGCATGGAAGAGGGCATCGTGCGCGCCGACAGCATGCGGGCCCGCGGCTACGGATGCCAACCCAAGCGCACGCGTTACCGCAAGCAGCGCTTTGGGATGCTGGACGGCGTCCTGCTGGGCGTGCTGGCCGTGCTGGCCGTCGGCAACGCGGCCCTGGTGGCCATCGCATGCGGCCAGTTTTCGTTCTATCCCACGATGAGCACGCTGGTGGCATGGTGGGGCTATGTTCCCTACGCGGTGCTGATGGCGCTGCCGCTCGCCCTGTACGTGCGGGAGGTGCTGGCATGGCACTAGTGCACGCCCAGAACCTGGCGTTTCGCTATCCCGCTGCCGACGGAGCGGCGGGGTCCTACGCGCTGAGCCCATGCTCGTTCGCGGTGGAAAAGGGCGCGTTTTGCCTGGTGACCGGACTCACAGGCTGCGGGAAGTCCACGCTGCTGCGGGCATGCAAGCCCGAATTGGCCCCGCGCGGCACCTACGAGGGAAAGCTCGAGGTGTGCGGCGTGGCGCTGGTCGAGGGAGAGGCGCACCACGACGCGATGGGCCAGCGGCAGTCGGCTCAGGAAGTGGGCTTCGTGATGCAGGACCCAGACGCGCAGATCGTCTGCGACGTCGTGTGGCATGAGCTGGCGTTCGGGCTGGAAAACCTGGGGTGGCCCGAAGACGCGATGCGCCGGCGCGTGGCCGAGGTGGCGAACTTCTTCGGCATCGCGCCGTGGGTGGACCGCAAGACAAACGAGCTTTCAGCCGGGCAGAAGCAGGTGGTGAACCTGGCGGCGGCACTGGCGCTGCGACCGCGGCTGATGCTGCTCGACGAGCCCACGGCCCAGCTGGACCCCATCGCGCGCACGCGGTTTCTGGGGTTGCTCCACCGCGTGAACCGCGAGCTGGGCATCACCGTGGTGATGGCCACGCATCTGCCCGAGGAAGCGGAGGCGTTCGCCACGCAGCATGTGCAGCTCTCGGATTTGGTACCCGCCGCGCGCTTGGAGGAGGTTTGGGAAGCCAAGCGCGCGGCAGGCGGCGCGGGTGGCAGCGCTGTGGAGGCGCGCGACGTGTTCGTGCGCTACGGCAAGGACGAGCCCTGGGTGCTGCACGGGTTGGACCTGAACGTGCGCGAAGCGTCGGTGCATGCAGTGGTGGGCGGCAACGGAAGCGGCAAGACCACGCTGCTGCGCGTGCTCGCCGGCGAGATGTCGCCGCGCCGCGGCAAAGTGCGCAACGCACTGCAGGCCCGCCAGGTGATGATGCCCCAGAACCCGAAGGCGCTGTTTTCGGCCGACAGCGTCGCCGAAGAGCTGGCCGCGTGGCAGCAGCGCGCAGGGTACGTGGACGACGACGTGGCGGAGATGATGCGCCGCTTCGGCTTGGAGGGGTTCGAGCAGCGTCATCCGTTCGACCTGTCGGCCGGGCAGCAGCAGCTGCTGGCCCTGGCGAAGCTCTTGCTGGCGAAGCCGAAGCTGCTGCTGATCGACGAGCCCACCAAGGGCCTGGACGCCCGCAGCTGCGCGTTGGCGGTGCAAACGCTGCGCAACCAGGCACGAGCCGGCACGGCCGTGGTGATCACCACCCACGATTTGGACGTGGCTGCCGTGGTTGCCGACGAGGCGACGCTGCTCTTCGACGGTCAGGCGGTGTGCACGCAGGAGGTGCCGGCCTTCTTCGAGGAGAACCTGGTGTGGCGCCCGCACGACGCCGCGCGGCTGTTCGGGGCGCTGCGATGAAGGCCGTCGAGGTGTTCGTGCTGCTGGCCCTGCCGGTGACGATGGCACTGGGCGCCGCCCTGGGCGTGCACCAGGCCGCGGCGCTGGACATGGTGGTGGTCGTGGGCTCGCTGCTGCTGTTCTTCGCGGCCTACGAATGGCGCCGCCCGTCGCTGCGCGAAACCATGCCGGTGGTGGTGCTGGCCGCACTGGCCGCCGCCGGCCGCATCCTGTTCGCGCCCATCCCCGACGTCAAGCCGGTGAGCGCCATCTGCATCGTGGCCGGCGCGGTGTTCGGCAGGCAGAGCGGCTTCATGGTGGGCGCGCTGGCCGCACTGGTGTCGAACTTCTTCTTCGGGCAAGGCGCCTGGACCCCCTGGCAGATGTACGCCTGGGGGTTGGTGGGGTATTTGGCCGGCGTTCTGTTCTACGGCCAGGAAAGCCGTGTACGCGCCGAGCGTCCGTGGGGCGTGTACATATACGGTTTCTGCGCGGCACTGCTGTTCGGCCTGGTCATGAACATGTGGAGCATCCTGGGGTTCTTCCAGCCGCAGACGGTTGCCGAAGGCGTGGCGCTGTGGGCGGCCGCGCTGCCGCTGGACATCGTGCACGGCGTCGCCACCGTGGTGTTCCTGCTGGCGCTGTGGGCACCGTGGCATCGCAAGCTCGAGCGGCTGAAGCGCCTCTACGGGCTGGGCTAGCGGCGCTTCGCCTTTACGCAGCCGCGCATGTGCGGGTGCGACCCTAGAGATCGTTCGTGTCCAGGCAGATGGTGAAAGGCCCGTCGTTGCACAGCGTGATCTGCATGTCGGCGCCGAACTCCCCCGTTTCCACGTGCGGCACCTGCGCGCGTGCCAGCTCGACGAAGTACTCGTAGAGCGGGATGGCCACGTCGGGCGAACCGGCGTGGATGAAGCTGGGACGGTTGCCTTTGCGGCAGTCGGCGAACAACGTGAACTGGCTGACGATGAGCAGCTCGCCTGCGACGTCTGCCAGCGCCAGGTTGGTCTTCCCTTCGTCGTCGGCGAAGATGCGCAGCTTGCTGATCTTGTTCCAGAGCTTGTCTGCCTCGGCGCGCGTGTCGTCTGCGCCCACGCCCAGAAGCACCACGAACCCGCGGCCGATACCGCGCGGCTCGCCGCCGTTGACCACCACGTTCGCGTGCGAGACGCGTTGTACCACTGCCTTCATGTTGCCAGCCTTTCGGTTCCTTCTTGCCTGCGCCTGCCAGACGCTAGTCTGTGCGCGGGGTGTGCTCAAGCACGCGTTCGGCAGCCTGCACTACATGCAGCGCCAGCACCGCCGTGGTCACGCTGCCCACTCCCCCGGGCACGGGCGTGATGGCGGCCACGTGCGGCTCGACGGCGTCGAAGTCCACGTCGCCGCAGAGCGCGCCGGCCTGTTCGTCCCAGCTGATGCCCACGTCGAGCACGACCTGCGCGGCGTTGACCGCGTCGGCGCCGATGGCCCGGGCGCGTCCCACCGCCACCACCAGGATGTCGGCCGCCGCGCACACGGCGGGCAGGTTGCGCGTGTGCGTGTGGCACATCGTGACGGTGGCGTTGGCGGCCTGCAGCATCATGCTCACCGGCTTGCCGATCACGAGCGACCGCCCCACGACGACCGCGTTCGCCCCGTCCAGCGGTATGCCGTAGTGCGCCAGGATGTGCAGGCAGGCATCGGCCGTGCAAGGCGGGAAGCCCACGCGCTGGTTGGCGAACACGCCCGCAAGCGAGCCGGCGGTGATGCCGTCGACGTCCTTGGCTGGATCGAGCGCGGCGCAGGCGGCCTCCTCGTCCAGGTGCGCGGGCAGCGGGCGGAACAGCAGGCAGCCGTGGATGGCGTCGTCTTCGTTGACGCGCGCGATCGTGCCCATCAGCTCGTCCTGCGTGCAGGACTCGTCCAACACGAACTTCTTCAGATCTATCCCGAGCGTTTCGCAGCGCTTGGTGGCGCCGCGCTCGTAGGACAGGTCGGCCTCGCGCGCGCCCACGCGCACCACGGCCAGCGCAGGCGGCACGCCCGCGGACGTGCACGTTGCGATGCGCGGGGCCAGGTCTTCGCCGATGGCGTCGGCGACGGGTTTGCCTTTGAGCAGTTCGGCCACGGGCCTATTCCTTCCGGTTGCGTATGTTGGCGGTAACGGTGTCGGCCACGACCAGGGCGCGCGGCACGAAGTCCAACAGCACGTCTGCCTGCGCCTCGACCTGCCCAGCATAGGCGCGGTCGGCAAGAGCGCTCGTGTTGACGAACACGTTGAGCGCCGCCGCACGCAACGCCGCCGCGGCACAGGCGGCCCCGCAGCCCACGTCCGACACGAGCAGGCGCGAGCCCTTGACGGCCATCTCTTCCAGAAGCTCGATCGCCTGGACGATCAGGCGCATCATTTCCAGCGGCGGCTCGATCGCCTGCTTCGTGCAGGCTTCGAGCACGTCTGCGCGCGTGGGGTCGTCTGCGGGGATGGCGTAGGCCTCGGCCAGGGGTTGGAAGGCCGCGGCGTCTTCCTCGACGAGCTCGAGCAGGCGCACGCGGATCTGGTCGCCGCGCTCGAGCATGCGCTGGATGTCCTCTTCGTGCGCGGCGTAGGCCTTCTTGCCGCTGGTGAAGTTGCCCGTCATGCTGCACAGCGCCACCGCGAGCGCCCCCACATAAGCGGCAGCCCCACCGCCGCCCGGCACGCTCTGCTTGGCGGCCAGCGCGTCGGCAAACGCGGCACAGCTCATGTCCATCAGCTTTTCGCCCATAGCTCCTCCCTGAAAAAAGGGGCAAGCCATCGCCTGCCCCTTCGCGCATTCGAACAGTCGTTAGAACAAGCCGACTATCTTGCCTTCGGCCGTGACGTCGATCTTTTCCGCCGCGGGCACCTTGGGCAGGCCGGGCATCGTCATGATGTCGCCGGTGAGCGCCACGATGAATCCCGCGCCGGCGCTGACCTTCAGGTTGCGCACCGTGATGCGGAAGTTCTTCGGCGCGCCCAGCTTGGTCTGGTCGTCGGTGAAGGAGTACTGCGTCTTGGCCACGCAGATGGGCAGCTTGTCGAAGCCCAGCTCGTTGAGCTGCGCGAGCTGCTTTTTCGCGTTGGGGGTGAAGTCGACGCCGTCGGCATGGTAGACCTTGCGGGCGATGTCGTTGAGCTTCTTTTCGATCGAGGCGTTGACGTTGTAGCTGTACTTGAAGCGGCTCTTCGTCTCGCAGGCGCGCACGACTTCCTCGGCCAGTTCCACGGCACCGGCGCCGCCCTTGGCCCAATGCTGCGCCAGCACGGCCTTCACGCCCAGGCGCTTGCACTTCTTCTGCACCAGCTCGAGTTCCTTCTTCGTGTCGGTGGGGAACTTGTTGATGGCCACCACCGCGGGCAGGCCGTACACGTCCTGGATGTTGGACACGTGCTGCAGCAGGTTGGGCAGGCCGGCCTCCAGGGCCTTCAGGTTTTCCTTGCCCAGCTGGTCCTTGGGCACGCCGCCGTGGTGCTTGAGCGCGCGCACGGTTGCCACGATGACCACGGCCGAGGGCTTCAGCCCGGCGGCGCGGCACTTGATGTCCAGGAACTTCTGCGCACCCAGGTCGGCGCCGAAGCCCGCCTCGGTGACCACGTAGTCGGCCATCTTCATGGCGGTGACGGTGGCCTGCACGCTATTGCAGCCGTGCGCGATGTTGGCGAACGGGCCGCCGTGCACGAAGGCCGGGTTGTTCTCGAGCGTCTGCACCAGGTTGGGCTTGAGGGCGTCCTTGAGAAGCGCGGTCATGGCGCCCTGGGCCTTCAGGTCGGCGGCCGTGATGGGCTTGCCGGCGCGGCTGTAGGCAACCACGATGCGGCCCAGACGCTCCTTCAGGTCCTCGAGGTCGGTGGCCAGGCAGAACACGGCCATGATCTCGGAGGCCACGGTGATGTCGAAGCCGTCCTCGCGCGCCACGCCGTCGGCTGCGCTTCCCAGGCCGTCTACGACGTTGCGCAGCTGGCGGTCGTTCATGTCGACGCAACGGCGCCAGATGATGTTGTTGGTGTCGATGTCGAGCTCGTTGCCCTGCTTGATGTGGTTGTCGAGCATGGCCGCGAGCAGGTTGTTGGCCGCGCCGATGGCGTGGAAGTCGCCCGTGAAGTGCAGGTTGATGTCCTC
>CACXFZ010000150.1 GCA_902767025.1 uncultured Coriobacteriaceae bacterium | reverse complement strand
CTGGCGGGCATGCACGGGTCGGCGAACCCCTGGTACTCGTCGGTCGACATGTGGTCGTTCGGCGTGGCGCTCGAACGCGCGCGCACCTACTATGCGCGCAGGCTCGCCCAGGAGGCTCCGCTGTCCCCGTCGGTGCACGAGCAGGCGGCCTCGGCGTTGCGCACGCATTTCTACGCATACGCATGCGACCAGGTGGCACAGGGCTACGTCCATGAAACGCAGGACAGCTTCGACGCGCACTTTCCGCTGTTGCCGCGCAACACCACGCAGATGCGCGAAACGGCGCTCTACACCCAGGTCGCCTACCCGGTCACCGAAGACGAAGAGGGTGTGCGTACGATGCACGCCTACGACGGCTGCCCGCTTGCCAGCGAAGGCCGCATCGGGTGGGGCTCGATCGAACAGATGGAGACCGAGGACATGCCGACATGTTCCGAATGCGAGTTCGCCGCATCCAAGATGGGCAAGGTCGCGCAGGCGTCCACGTCCATCCAGAACGGCTTCGAGTACCACTACCTGATCGTCGCGCAGGAGGCCGAGCTCTACCAGAAGGCCCGCGACGAGCTTGCCGAACGGGGCAGGGCGGTCAAAGACCCTGTGCAGAGCATCATGGACAAGCTCAAGGAGCTGGCATCGCAAGCCCAACGTGCGCGCATCGTCGTGGACCCGCCGGGCAGCACCGGCGCCGTCGCCGTGGTGGTGGGCTCGTCGGGCGCGTCTGCATCCGAGCTGGTTCCCTCGTCGTTCGTGGCCGATTCCGGGATGCTGGGCACGACGATGGCGATAGCCGGAGCGGCCCTTGCCGAAGACGACGCGACCGAGGAGGCGAACGCCCTGACTTCGCTGTTCGATGGGCTTGCCGGGCGCGTCCCCATCGCGGGCGGGCTTCCGCAGCTTGCCGTGCAGGTGTGGGGCACGCTGCTGGGTGCGTACGGTCGCGGTTTCGAGGGGATGATACAGGCGGTCGAACAGGCGCTGGGTGCCTTGCCTTTGCTTGGACGCACGGGATTTGGCTCTTGGGCGGCGGGTACGCTCAAGGACATGCTGGTCGGTGCGGGCCTCGAGCCGGTGGAGCTGTCATCGCGCAAGCCGGTCCTGGTCAACACCTATCGTGTTGCCAGTGCAGACGACGGCATGTTCTCGCAGGCGCTCGTGCGCGCCAAACAGCTGCATGCCGGTTCGGCAGGCCCGCTTGCATCCAACCCGCTGGGCATGGCGGTGGCTGCTGCCGGAGGGGTCGCGACCGAGCGCCTCGATGGGCTCGAAGAAGGCATCGTCATCGCGCGCATCGGATTCTTCGGGTCCGATGGGCCGGGCGTCGACATCCGCATTGCGCTTCCTCCCTCGGTGAGGGATGCGTCGCACGGCTTGGTGGACCAGGCCGTGCAGAGTGTGCAGTCCCTGGGCGCTTCGGGGTCGTCCGGGTCGGGGAGATGGCGATGAACGGTCGCATGACACGAGGGCAGGCGGGGCAGATGACCGTCGAGCTGGCCGTCGCCATGCCAGTGATGATCGCAATCGCCGTGATCGTGGTCAACGCGATCCTGTTCATGGGCGAGTGCGCTGCGTTCGACCGGCTTGCCAAGGACGCCATACGCGTTCATGCGGCATCCCCGGGATATGGCATGGATGCCCAGGCATGCGCGGCGCGTGTGCAGGAAACGCTTGCCCTGTCGTTCGACAAGGACTTCGAGCAGGTGCGGGTGGAGGTGCGCGACGTGGCCGGCGGGCACCTCTGCTACGAGGCCACGCTGTCGTTTGCCCCCACGTTGTTCGGGCGCAGCTTTTCCGGGGTGGTGTTCGGGGTGGCGCTGCCGCCTGTGCAGCACCGTGCCCAGCTGGTGGTGAGCCCCTTCAAGCCCGGGGTGGTCGTATGAGCGCGCAGGCGAAACGTGCCCTGGTTGCCGGCTGTGCGTTGGCGGCTGCCGTGCTGGCATGCGTGCTGTCGGCCCCGTTGATCGATGGGCTGCAGAGTGGCGCCGCCGCGTCAGACGACGGACTTGTGCCCGTTGAAGGCTTGGAGTCCGCCGACTCCCGCGTTCATGCGGGCCTGGGCCTGGAAGGGGATTTCCAGAGTTTGCCTTTGGCCTTGTTCGAACAGGCTGGAGGCTCTGTG
>CACXFZ010000149.1 GCA_902767025.1 uncultured Coriobacteriaceae bacterium | reverse complement strand
GGCGTAGAACGTTTCCTCATGCACGCAGTACCAACCCTCGTAGCTGCCCTTGTACAGCCAGCCCTTGTCGTACAGGTCGCTCCAGAACTTCTGAACGGTGCGCGCGTGGCGCGGCTCGGTAGTGCGCACGAAGTCGGTGTAGGTGATGCCCAGCAGGTCCCACGCCTCGCGGAACGCCGGCTCCATCGAGTCGCACCATTCCTGCGGCTGCATGCCCTTGTCCGCGGCCGTGTCGGCGACCTTCTGGCCATGCTCGTCCATGCCGGTGACCAGCGCGACGTCGTAGCCGTCCATGCGCTTGAACCGGCACATTGCGTCTGCGCCCACGGTGGTGTACGCCGTGCCCAGATGCGGGGCGGCGTTCACGTAGTAGATGGGGGTGGTCATGCTGAAGGTGCCTTTGGACATACCTGCACTCCTGTTCCTGCGCCGCCGGATGCGGCCTTGCCAATAAAAACAGGGGCGGCAAACGCTCGCCCCTGCATCGTTTCACGTGCGTTGCTTGAGCTAGATGGAATTCATCTGGCCGAGCACGGTATTATACCAATGGTTCGCATTCGGCGGGCAGTACTTCGCAGCAGCTTCATACGTGATCGTGTAGCCGTAGCCGCGTGCCAAACCGGCCACATGGGCGTTGATGGCCTCTTCCCAACTGCCCCAGCTCACGGCACCCCAGCCCCATGCGTTGTGGGGCAGGAAGCAGGCGGCTCCCTTGCCGCTTTCGGCGCACGAGATGGCGGGAGACCAGCGCGGGTCCACGCCGTAATCCCAGGCGGCCGTCGCGAAGGTCACGCCGTAGCCCGCCAGCGGGGATCCCGCCAGATACGCGTCGATGCGCGCGGTCCATTCGGCGATGAACGAGTCGCGGTCGCTTGCCACCGGCGTGCTGGCCGCATCGACCACGCCCTGGGCCTCGGCTTCGGGCTCCTCGTTGATCACGGGTGCAACGGTGTTGGCCGCATCAGTGCCGCCCGCGGGCTGCTCGGCCGCCACCGCTGCGGCAACCGCCTGACCGGCCTGGGGTGAGGCAGCGCTCTGCACCGCCGATGCCGACGCCAGCTGCGCCTGCACCTGAGAGGCAACCTCCTGCTGCTTGGCGATCTGCTCGGCAGCCTGCGCGATCGCCTTCTGCTGGGCCTGCTCGCGCGTGGTCTTCGCCTGCTCGAGCGCACGCTCGGCACGGTCGGCCGCCTCGTCGGCAGCCTTCGCATCCTCGTTGAGCTGGTCGATCGTGTCCTGCAGCTCGGTCTTCATCTGGCCCAGCTTCTCGATCTGGGCGGTGTTGTGCTGGTGGATCAGGTCCATGTAGTCCACGGCCTGCAGGAAGTCGGTGAGCGTTTCGCTGGAAAGCACCATGTTCAGCAGCCCGAACCCTTCCTGCTGCATCACGTAGAGCACCTTGAGCGAACTAGCCGAGCGGTCCTGCTGGGCGGGAAGCTGCTCGTTGATCTGGTCGACGCGCTCCTGGTTTTCCTGGATGGCCTGCTTGAGCTCGGCCGAGCGGGCGCGGGCGTCGTCGTAGTCCTTGGCCGACGACTCGATCTGGGCCTGGAGCAAAGACAGCTCGTCTTCGGCGCCCACCACCGGCAGCGGGTCTTCGTCGGCGAACGCCGGCTGAAGCGCTCCCAGCGCCAATGCCAGGGTCATGGCCACCGCGGCCAGCAGCACCAGCCACAGTCGCCGTCCAATGCACGATTCACGTTCCATGTGCCTCGCCTTTCAATCTGGAAGGAAGCCTTCCTCGTCTCCGGGTACAAAAAAGGAGTGGTGAACCACTCCCAACGGCAGTATGTAGTATACCCCAACGCCCCCTCCCGGGCCGCTTCCCCACCTGCGCGCACGTAAGCGAGACCGACTGTTCGCAGGTGCTCCGCTCCGTGCTGACCAGGGGTTTTATAGAAGTGCAGGACTTATGAAGCGAATGTGTGCAGGCCGCCATGAGGCTGCTGGGCCGCGACGCTGATCCGCCGACGCGAAACGAGGCACCTTACGCCTTCAGCAGGTCGCGGGCGTGGCGCCAGTCGGGCAGGAACGTGTCCATGATCGCCTTGAAGCGCGGGCCGTGACCGGGCTCGAGCAGGTGGGCGAGCTCGTGGACCACGACGTATTCCAGGCACTCCGGCGGGTACAGGGCCAGCCGCGTGTTGATGCAGATGCGCCCGGTGCTCGGCTGGCAGCTGCCCCAGCGGCTCTTCATGTTGCGGTAGGCAAGCTTGCCCACCTGCACGCCCATCAACGGGGCGTAGCGCTCCACCAGCACCGGCACGGTGGCCGCCACCACCTGGCGCCACATCTTCTTCTCGTCTTCCCCGGCAAGCTCGGCGAGCACCTGCGGCGACCCCTGCAGGGCACGCTGCTGCTCCTCGATCCACGACGCCTTCGAGCGGATGAAGTCCTCCATGTCGGCAAAGCGCACGTGCCACGGCAGCGTCGCCTCCACATGGCCGTCGGGCGGCACCACCCGGATGCGCAGCGTGCGCACCCCTCGCTTGCGGGTGAAGCGTACCTCGAACCCGGCGACGAAGCGCAGGCCCTCGTCGGGGCCTTCGACGTGCATGCCATGCGCGCTCAGCGCATCGTAGTCGAACAGGCGCGGCTGGCCGGCGAATGGTTTCGGCGTGGGACGCGCGCTCATGCCCTATGGACCAATTCGTACGCCTGGTTGCGGGATATCCCGAACTCGCGCTGCAGCTGCTGCACCATCTGCTTGCCGGTGAGCCGTCCTTCGACGCGCAGCCCGTCGGCACGCTGGGCAGCCTGCTCGTAGGCATCCTGTGCCAGCCCGTCGGCCTCTTCCTGCGAAGGCGCGTCGACCACGACGACGATCTCGCCCTTGATGGCATGCTCCCGGGCGCGCTGCTCGAACTGCTCGGCCACCTGCGGAGCAGGACCTGCCACCACTTCCTCGTGCAGCTTGGTGAGCTCGCGGCACACGGCAACGCGGCGCATCGGGAAGCGCGACGCCACCGCCTGCAGGGCGGACGCCACGCGCTGGGGGCTTTCGTAGAACAGCAGCACGGCGTCGAGTGCGGCTAGCCCGTCCAGGACCGCGGCGCGCTCGGCCTGCTTGCGGGGGAAGAACCCGCCGAAGTAGAACCGGGGACACGTGAACCCGCTTGCGACGTAGGCCGTTGCCACCGCCGTGGGACCAGGCAGCACCTCCACCGGCACGCCCGCATCGCGCGCAGCCGCCACCAGGCGCTGGCCGGGGTCGGACACGCCCGGCATACCCGCATCGCTGCAGTAGACGATGCGCTCCCCCGCCGCAGCGCGCTCGACGATGCGCGCGGCCCGCTCGCCCAGCACCGCCTCGTCCAGACGCTCCAAGCGCTTGCGCTCGACGCCCAGGGCGGCAAGCAATTTGCCGGTGACGCGGGTATCTTCGCAACAGATGCAATCTGCCTGCTGCAGCGCCTGCAGCGCACGCGGCGGCATGTCGCCGAGGTTTCCCAGCGGCGTCGGGCAGACGATCAGTGTTGCGGCGGTTTCGCTCATGGTGCCTATCTTACGCCATCGCGCGCCGCGCGCAGGCTGGGACGGCGGGCTATCCGGGGTTGCAGGTGCCGCACGGGGTGTATCCCAGCTCGTGGGCTTGCTCGACGCTTGCCAGTGCAGTCGCGTTCTTGCCCTTCATCGCCTTGACCGATGGGCAGTCGAGTGAGTGGAACTTCTTCGTGCGCGTGTTCCCGATGAAGGCGGTGCCTTCAGGAAGCGCGTCCACGAACTGCTTCATGCTCGTGTACTTGTATCCCTGCGCTGCCGCCTCGGCCGCCTCTTCGGAAGTGCCGGCAGCAGCCGCATCTCCCTCGGCCGCCGTGCCTTCGGCTGCCCCACCTTCGGATGCCGCGTCACCGGATGCATCGGCCGGGTGCTGCTGCGTGGCGCGCCGCGCTCCCGTGCTGAACAGGAAGCGCTGGCCGTCGGAGACCGCGACCACGTCTCCCATCTGGTCGGTGCGGTACACCACCGCCGACGCATCCTGCAGCGTCTGGAGCACCCGCGCGGCCGGATGGCCGTAGCCGTTGTCGGCACCCACCGAGATCACCGCCGACGCAGGCTGGACGGCGCGCACCAGCGCGGGGCTGGTGGAGTTGGCCGACCCATGATGGCCCACTTTCAGCACATCGGCATGCAGATCCGCACCCGACGCGATCAGGGCCTGCTCGGCGGACGACTCGGCGTCGCCCATGAACAGCAGCGAGGTCGCACCGAACTCCAGGCGGCAGACCAGCGAGTTGTCGTTGTCGTTGTCGAACGGAGCGGTCGGGCCGATGATGCGCAACCGGGCACCGCCCAGATCGAGCTCCGTCGGAATCACGGGCACCACCAACGTGCCGCCGCCTTGCTCCACGTAGCGCTTCATCGTGGCGAAGGTCTCGGTCTGGTCTTCCAGCACGGGGCTGTAGCAGGTGGCAGTCGGCGCCTGGCGCAGCGCAGCGGGGATGCCGCCGATGTGGTCGGCGTCGGCATGCGTGGCCACGACGAAGTCGAGCGAGGCCACCCCCAGGTTGCGCAGCACCGTGAACACCTTGTCCGATTCCTGGGCGGGCCCGCCGTCGATGAGCGCATGGTGGCCACCGCACGACACCAGCGCGCAATCGCCCTGGCCCACGTCGAGGAAGCGGACCTCGAGCACCGCACCCTCCCCCGCAAAACCCTCTGACGCGGCGGCCGACGACAGCACCTGACTCGACGACGGTTCTCCTTCGCCTGCGACGTCCGACGACGTGGAGGCGCTGCCCGACGCAGACGATGCAGAGGCGGCAGAAGATGCACTTTGATGCCCGCCGGACATGTTCGCCTTGCATCCTGCCGGCAGCACTGTGCATATGCAGGCAAGCGCGAGCAAGGCAAGCACGTACCATGCGAACCTGGATATCCCGCGCATCTCGCCCACAGCTGACCTGCCTGTGCCCTTCTCCCTAATCCTCGCCGAGCTCGGCGCGCCAGTCGATGTCCGCCGGGCCGTACGCTCCCCGGGGCGCGAACGTCCAATGGCAGTGCTCGATGTCCACATGCATCTCGTCGGCAAAGGGCACGCCTTCGCCCTCGAGCATCCGGCGCTGCACGGCCGGGCCGCCGAACGCGAAGTTGTCGCAGATGGAGCCGTCCTTGAACACCACGCGATGGCAGGGTATGGCATCTCCCGGCGACGGGTTGGTGCGCAGCGCATAGCCCACGTAACGGGCAGACCGCGGATGACCGATGGCACGGGCGATGTCTCCGTAGGTACTCACATACCCACGCGGTATCTGCTGCACTGCGGCGAAGACGCTGTCGGCGAACTCTCCCATGGTGCCATGGTATCAAACGGCCCGCCATGCTGCTCCGCGACGCATTCCGCAACGTATAATGGTATGCATGAACACGATGCGAGCCATCTGGTGCATGGTCGCCTGTGCACTGCTTGCCCTTGCCCTAGGAGGAGCCATGGCCTCGTGCGCCCCCGAACAGCCCGCGCAAAACCCCGCATCTGCAGCCGACAGCGCCGATGAAGAAAGCTCCGCCGCTGCCGCATCGAGCGCCGTTTTGTCCGCTTCTTCGGCGGGCGATGCCGCCGATGCCCCCACCGACAAGGTGCGCACGATCGTCTGCCTGGGCGACAGCATCACCTACGGGTTCGGGCTGGCCTTCCCCGAACGCGACTCGTGGCCCAGCCTGCTCGACGAGCGCCTGGGCGATGGATGGGAGGTCGTCAACCTGGGCGTGTCCGGCTCCATGCTGCTCGACGAGGGGTCGTTTCCGTACCGCTCGACCGGCAACATCGAGCGGGCCAAGGAACTGGACGCCGACATGGCCATCATCATGCTGGGGACCAACGACGCCCACACCGCCATCTGGACCCCCGAGCGCCATCGCGAGCAGCTGCGCGCGCTCGTGCGCGAGATGAAAGGCGCGCAGGGCACCACGGACATCGTGCTGATGGTGCCGCCGTGCGTGTTCTACGAGCCCGGGCTGGAAGCGTACGGGTTCAACGTCGATGCCATCGGCGTTGACATGCGCGCCGTCGTCGCCCAGGTGGCCGAGGAGGAAGACGCGCACTTCGTGGACCTGTACGCGCTCACCGAAGACCATCCCGAATGGTTCCCCGACCAGCTGCATCCCAACGACGACGGCCATCGCGCCATCGCCGATTGCATCTACCAGGAAGTGTTCGGCTAGCGCGACATTCCCAGCGTCACCAGGCTGACGCCGCTTGCCAGCACGGCGATGCCGATCATGATTCCGACGCTTGCCATCGTCACTGCGGGGTTGACGATCGACAGCACGCCCAGCAGCAGCATGGCGATGCCGCCCAGCAGGATGAAGCCCCACGAGGACCCGTCGATGCCCGCAACCCCGGCGCTGGCAGCTTGGCGCAGCCGGTAGGCCGACGCGCAACGCAGGCCTCCCAGGCCGATCATCCAGGCCGCGATCACGTAGGCCAGGAACACGTCGACCGAAAGCCGAAACGTCATGCTGAACAGCATCGCCGCGCCGAGCACGATGCTCAAGATGGCCGAAGCGAGCGCCCATCCGTCCGCCAGACCTTCCTTGTGGCGCGCATGCCAGGTGACCGCGCCGCCGATGCCGTCGAGAAGCATCAACGCGCCGATCAGCCACCCCAGCGACAGGTACGTCTCCACCGGGGCGAAGATGCAGAACACGCCGGCTATCGCGAGCAGAACTCCCATGATTATCGTCAGTACGCGCATGATTCCTCCTTGCGTTCGCTTTTTGATGTTACGCCCGCGGCGTGCCGCATTTGCCGCAGAACTTGCCCAGCGCATTCTGCGTGCCGCACGACGGGCACACCCATGCGCCCGTATCCGCAGCCGGGGCAGCGGGCGTTGCGGCAGGTGCTGCGGACGTTTCGGCCGCAGGAGCCGCAGCCGCGACGGGGGCCGCCGAGACGGCGCTGGCGGCACCGTCGGCACCGGCCTGTTCGGGAGAGAACGACGGACGGCTGTGGACCAGGGCATGGAACAGCGACTCGTCCACCGTTTCGTTCAGCTCCGATTCCGCGCCGACCACGGAACGGCGCAGATGGCGCACGTCGACCGACATGCGCACGAACATCAGCAGGTACTCGTAGCCCAGGCGCAGGCCCAGCTCGAAGATGCAGAAGAGGATGATGGCCACAAACACGCCCAGGAAGAACCCGGTCCCACCTTCTGCAGCAGCCATGAACAACGGCGTGAGCACCGCGCAGACGACGTTGATCACCGTGCCGATGAGGAAGAACGTCTTCAGGATCTTGTCCAGGTACAGATGGTCGAAGTTGAAGAATTTGCCCCAGGCGTTTTCCCGGTTGTGCGCCGCAGATTTGCCCAGGAACATGCGATAGCCCAGAATCGAGAGCACGATGACGGCAATCGCGCCTATCGTCATCAGCACCAACATCGTCGTTGCTGCAGACGGCAGGTACCTATAACCCATAGCTAACGCTCCTTTACGTTCGCTCGCATGAAAAACACTGCGTCAAGATTAGCATAGGCGCACCCCGGCTTGCCGCCCCTTTCGCACGTTTTCGCCCCGCCTGGCCGCCCAGCGGCTGCGGATGCCGCACGCTGCTTCATTGCGCGCGCGGTATTTGCTATCATGCAGCCTGATTGCACGCCCTATCCCCGATGAAGAGAGGCCATCATGGACTGCTGCCCGGCATGCGGGTTGCCCATCGTGTCCCCCGACAGCGTGTACTGCGGTTATTGCGGGCATCGCTTGGAGGAGCCTGTCGCAGACGAGGCAACGTCTGCGCAAGAGGCGTGCGCCCAAGACGAGGCAGACACCGAGAACGGACAGGTCGAGGAAGAGGCCGAAACCCAGGACGAGGGCGAAGTCGAAAGCGAACCTGCCGAGGAAGAGGCAGAAGCCGAGGGCGAGCCTGACGAGGGAACGCCAGAGCCCGCAGTGGAAGCCG
>CACXFZ010000148.1 GCA_902767025.1 uncultured Coriobacteriaceae bacterium | reverse complement strand
TCGTCATCCTCGTATTCGTATTCGTCCTCGAGGTCTTCGTCGTCTTCTTCCCACTCGTCGTCCTCGAGGTCTTCGTCTTCGTACTCGCATTCTTCGTACTCGTCTTCTTCTTCGTCTAGCTCGTCGTCTTCGTCTTCATCCTCGTAGTCATCTTCGTATTCGTATTCATCATCGTCTTCGACGTCTTCGTCTTCGTACTCGAAGTCGTCGTCTTCCTCATCCTCGTAGTCATCGTCGTCTTCGTCGTCCCACTCATCCTCGTCGTCGAGGTCGTCCTCGTCCCATTCTTCATCGTCGTCGACGTAGTCGTACTCGACATCGTCGTCTTCGATGTTTTCCCACTCCTCGTCTTCGTCTTCGTCTTCGAAGTAGATGATTTCCTCGTCGTCGCGGACGTCTTCGCTCATGGCTGCTCCTATCGGTTGCGTTCCTTCAGGGCACGGTCGATGTCGCGCGCAGAGTCGCGCTTGGCGATGCTGGCGCGCTTGTCGTAGAGCTTCTTGCCGCGGCACACGGCGATTTCGACCTTGACCAGGTTCGCCTTGTTGAAGTACAGCCGCAGCGGCACCAGGGCCATGCCCTTTTCGCGCACCGCTTCCTGCAGGCTGCGGATCTCCTTCTTGTGCAGCAGCAATTTGCGGTTGCGGTCGGGATCGGGGTTTGCGATGTTGCCGTGGCTGTAGGGGGCGATGTGCAAACCCATCAGCCAGGCCTCGCCGTTGCGCACCATCGCGAAGCTGTCCTTGACCTGGCAGTTGTTCTCGCGCAGCGAGCACACCTCGGTACCCGTCAGCACGAGTCCGGCCTCCACCGTGCGCAGGACCTCGTAATCATGGCGCGCACGCCGGTTGGTGGCGATGGTCTTTTCTTCCCGCTCGGCCATGGTCGCCTACATGCCGGGAACGAACGAGATGTCCTCGTCCAGGTCGCGGACGAAGCGGGCGATCAGCCTGATGCACGCGTCCACGTCGTTCAGGTTGATCGTCTCGGTGGGCGTGTGCATGTAGCGCAACGGCAGCGACACCAGACCCGCCGCCTTGCCACCGCGCTCGACCTGCATGGCCCCCGCATCGGTGCCCGTGACGCCGGGCTCCGCCTCCACCTGGTAGGCGATGCCTTCGGCCTCTGCCGCCGCCACCAGGCGCTCGAAGACCACCGGGTTGATGTTGGGGCCGCGCGCGATCACCGGGCCGGCGCCCAGCTCGATCTTGCCGAACTTCGCCTGCTCGATCCCCGGGTAGTCGGTGGCGTGCGTGACGTCGAACGCCAGCACCACATCGGCATCCACCGCATAGGCGCTGGTGCGCCCGCCCCGCAGGCCGATCTCTTCCTGCACGGTGGCGCAGCAGGTGTAGTCGGCACGCGCCCCGCCCTTGCCCGAAAGCTCTTCTGCCACGCGCATGGCCACGAACACGCCCGCCTTGTCGTCGAACGCACGCGACACCGCGCAGTAGTCACCGAAGGTCTCGAATCCCACGCCGTAGGTGACGGTATCGCCGATACGCACCAGCTTGCGCACCTTCTCGCCCGGCAGGCCCACGTCGATGACGAGTTTGTCCAAGGGCGCCACGCGCTTGCGGTCCCGCGCGGGAACCAGATGGATGGGCATGCGCCCCACCACGCCGCGGATGGGACCTTCCTGGGTATGGACGTCCACCCGCAGGCCGGGAAGCAGGCCGGCGTCCACGCCGCCTACCGCCGACACGCTCAGGAACCCGTCGTCGGAAATGTAGTGGACCATCAGGCCGATCTCGTCCATGTGGGCCGCGAGCATCACGCTGGGCACGCGTTTGTCGTCCTGCGCACCATGGGCACTGCCCAACACGCGGGCATGCACCGAGCCCATGACATTGGTTTCGATCGAGTCCGCGACACCCGCCAGGCGCTCGCGCACCAACGACGCCACCGCAGCCTCCGTCCCCGTTACCGACGGGGTGCCCACCAGCTGGGACAGGAACTCAAGATCCTTCTTCTTCATGAAAACGCCTTTCTTACCAGTAGTCGGTGCGCCCGCCCGTGTACTCCTCGAACGGAGGGGGCACGGGTCGCTCGTCTTCCATCGTAGCAAAGACCTCTTGGTCGGGCATGCCGCCGTGCACCTGATGGGCCGCTTTGGACATCCACTTCGCCAGGTACGCCGCCACGAACACCATCAGCAGCAAGAACCCGAAGAACACGAACAGGAAGCCATCGCCGGGCATGCTCGCGCAGAAATCGTAGAAGCCGTGGCAGAACACGGGAACCGCCAGCGAGCAGATGGCGAACGGGATGCGGGATGCGGGATGATCGCCCATGCTCGCGCGCTTCTCGAACCCGTAGAAGCACCCCATGAACAGGCCGAACACGGCATGGCCCGGTATGGCCGTGAAGGCGCGAACGAACGCCGTGCCCAGGCCGAACTCCATCACGTAGCCGATGTTTTCCAGAATGGCGAACCCCAGCGAGACGAACACGGCGTAGACCACGCCGTCGAACACGTAGTTGAACTCGCTGCTGTTCCACGTCTTCAGGCGCAGGAAGACCATCTTGCACGCCTCTTCCGACAGCGCGACGATGATGAAGTTCTCGAAGAGCAGCGACGGAATGCCGTAGCCCAGGCGCCCGTCCATCAGGTACGTCATCCCCAGGTGCTCGAGGATGACGGCGGGAATGCATGCGACGGCGCCCAGGATGAGCAGACGGCCGAGCAGGCCGGCTGGCTCCTTTTCCACCGGATCGAGCCGGTAGATGTAGCGCAGCAGCCACGCCGCCGGCAGCACCGCCAGTATGAGCAAGATTTCCATGCGCGCGCATTCCTTCCGTTACCTGCTTCGCACCCATCATAGCAGGGTGCGGCGCCCTGCGGCATCGCAAACGCGCTACGAAACCAGGCGCAATGCAAGTTTGGTCGCGTGGGCGGGAGCATCCACCAGCAGCACGCGCACGCGCTGCCCCAGCCGGAGCACGCGGCCCGTATCCTGGCCCGTGAGCTTGTGGGCAAGCGGGTCGAGCGCGAAGTACTCGGCACCCAGGTCGCGCATCTGCACCACGCCTTCGACCGTGTTCTCCAGCCGCACGAAGATGCCGTGCGTCGCCACCCCCGACACGATGCCCTCGAAGGTCTCCCCGACGAAGCGCGCCATGTAGGACACCAGCATGAGCTCCTGCGTCTCGCGCTCGGCAGCCTCGGCCACGCGCTCCTGGCGCGATGCATGGGAGGCGACCTCGGGAAGGGCCCGGCACTGCGCGTCGTACGTGAGGGGCAGCTCGCCTGCAACATGTGCCTTGAGCATGCGGTGCACGACGAGGTCGGGATAGCGCCTGATGGGACTCGTGAAATGGCAGTACCGCTCGCTCGCCAACCCGAAATGGCCATCGCAGGTCGGGCGGTAGACGGCGCGCTGCATGCTGCGCAGCACCAGCGAGCTCACCAACTCCGCCTCGGGCCTGCCCTTCACGGCGTCCAAGACCGATTGGATCGCGTAGGGGTTTCCCGCAAGCACCTGGCCGGTCTCGGCGGGCGTGCGCACCACGTCGAACTCCTGCAGCACCGGCAACAGGGATTCCAGCGCTTCGGGCGCGGGGGGTTCGTGCACGCGGAAGATTCCGGGAAGGTGCGCGTTCACCAGCATCGTGGCCACGCATTCGTTGGCCAGGATCATGGCCTCTTCGATGCACGACGTCGCGCAGGTCTTGCGGCGCAGCGACACGTCGACGGGTTCGCCGGCGTCGTCGAGCACCACCTTGGCCTCGGTCGACTCGATGTCGATGCCGCCGGCCTGCTTGCGCGCCCAGGCCCGCTTCTGGGCCATGCGGTCGAGGTGGCGCAGGGCTTCGTAGATGGAGGATGCGTCCCCAAGCGCCAGCACATTCGCGCCCTGCGGAGGGTCGCAGCTTGCCGCGCGGGCATGCGCGTGCTCGACTCCCCTCCCGGCGCGGATGTCCTGGATGAAGCACTCCGCCATGTCGTAGCTCAACCGCGCGCGCGACCGGAAGATCGACGGGTACGCGTCGACCGAGCACACCTGGCAATCCTTGTCCAGCACCACGTCGACGGTGACCACCCGGCGCTCCTTCCCCGGCACCAGCGAGCAGATGTCGTTGCTCAGTTCCTCTGGCAGCATCGGCACCACGCGGTCGGCCAGGTACACGCTGGTCGCACGGTCGCGTGCCGCCTTGTCCACGGCGCTGTCCCAGGGCACGTAATGCGACACGTCCGCAATGTGAATGCCCACGAGCACGCTGCCATCTCCCCGGTCGATCACCGAGACGGCGTCGTCGAAGTCGCGCGCATCGCGCGGGTCCACCGTGAAGGCGAAGCGGTCGGTGATGTCGCGGTACCCCGCCGCCAGCGCCCCCTCGGCATCCACGCGCGCTTCTTGCGCCTGCTCGATCGCCGCATCGGGGAAGGCCTTGTCGAACTTGTTGCGGACCACCACCGATTCGATGTCGGCGCGCACGTCGCCGTCCTCGCCCAGCACCTGCTCCACCACGCCCGTGGCCGCCGTGTTGCGAGATGGGTACTCGACGATGCGCACCCTGACCAGCGCGCCATCGGGGATGGTCGGGTTGTCGGCGCGCATCGTGAAGATGTCGTATCCGATGCGGTGGTCGACGGGAACCACCACGCCGAAGGGGTCGGCCACCTCGTAGCGCCCCACCACGCTGTGATGCGACCGCTCGATCACCGCCACCACGCGCGCCGACGGGCGGCGCTGGGCCTGGGCCGGGCCGTCGCCGGCATGCTCTGCCTGCCTTCTGGAAGGCGCGATCTCGACCAGGTCGCCATCGAACGCCCCGCCCAGCTTGGAACGGGGCACGAAGTACTCGCCTTCGGCGGTTTTGACGAACCCGTACCCCGCCTGCGTGACGGACAGGTAGCCACGTGGGTTGCTGCGCGCTTTGCGGCGCGTATGGGATGTCGAACGTGGCATGTGCGCTTATTCTTGCGCAGGCACCAGGGCCTGGGCCGCTTCGATTGCCAGCGTGAGCTGCGTGTCTTCCGGGTCGCCTTCCGGCATGGCCACCTCAACATCGGGGGAGATGCCCACGTTGTTGATGTCGTATCCCAGCGGCGTCTTGTAGAACGCCGACGTGTAGCGCAGCGCACCGCCCCACGACAGCTCGGAGATCGACTGGACCGACCCCTTGCCCATGGTCTTGCGCCCCATCAGCGAGGCCCGCTTGTTGTCCTGGAGTGCACCGGCGATGACTTCGGCGCCACCCGAGGTTGACTCGTTCACGAGCACCACCATCGGCAGTTCGGTCATGACCCTGCCCGTGGCGTTGCGCGTGGCCAGCGCGTCCTTCGTCTGGATCTCCACGATCACGCCGCTTCTGACGAACAGGGAGCTCACCTCGATGGCCTGCGTCAGGTAACCGCCGGGGTTGTCTCGCAGGTCGAACACCAGTGCCGCCGCGCCTTGGGAGGCCAGGTCGTTGATCGCGTTGCTCACCAGCTCGTCGGCGTTCTGGGTGATCTGGGACAGCTTGACGTAACCCACCTGGCCGTGCATGGCGCTCGTCACGTTCGCCTGCGACGACGAAGCGCACTCCAAGGTCACGGTGTATTCCGAGCCGCCCTGCGAATCCAGCGTGGCGGGACGGCGCCAGGTGATCACCACCGACTCCCCTTCTTCGCGCGAGACGGCCTTGACCACCTCGGCTTGCGTCCATGTCCCGTTGTTTCCGCGGTCGCCGTCGATTGCGACGACGAAGTCGCCGGGCAGCACGCCCTTGGCTTCGGCTTGAGAACCCGGGAACACGTCGACGGCGTAGGCCTGGTCGTGAAACTCCGCGAAGAGCACGCCCACGTCGGCGTAGCTGCCGGACACGTCCTTCAGATACGCCGCGTAATGGTCGGGATCGTAATAGCGCACGTACGGGTCGGCCACGGCTTCGGTGGTGGCGGAGAGCACCTTGGTCGTGGCGTCTTCCAGGTCGAACTCGTCCAGGCTGTCGTGCGCCAGCACGCCCTGGACTTCGGCCACGCGAGCCGACAGCGAATCGTAGGTGCTTCCCGAAACGGTCAGCCCGGGATTGATGGCATCGTTGGTGATGCCCGAGCCGAACCCGAAGTGGTCGAGCAGCACCTGGTTGCCGCGCGCCAAAAAGCCCAGCGCAAAGGCCCCGCAAACAAGCAGCAGGCCGATTGCAAGGGCAATCAACCTGCTGCTCACAACGTTTGCTCTGCTGACTTGTGCGGACCGACGGGACGGCATGGCAAATGCTTCCGCTCGCTGAGCGTTACACCTTCAGGTAGCGACGCATGGCCAGGGCCGAACCCAGCAGGCCGATAACCAGACCGGCAACCACCAGGATCAGGTAGATCATCAAGAACGTGCTGCCCGACACATCGATGGGCAGCCAGGGCAGTGCTCCCTGCACGCGCGGGATGGCGAAGGCGCGCAGCAGGCCCAGCACCAGCACGGCAAGCGCCGCACCGATGATGGCGTGCAGCGCACCCTCCATCAGGAAGGGCCCGCGGATGAAGTTGTTCGAGGCACCCACCAGGCGCATGATGGCGATTTCCTTGCGGCGCGCCAGGATCGACAGGCGGATCGTGTTGTTGATGAACACGAACGCCACGAAGATCAGCAGCGCCACCAGGGCCACGCCGATGTAGCGGATGTAGTTGGTGAGGTTGAACAGCTTCTCGACGGTCTTCTGACCGTACTTGAGCGAATCGGCCGGGTTGGTGGGGTTGTCGCACACCTTCGCGAACAGCTCGTTG
>CACXFZ010000147.1 GCA_902767025.1 uncultured Coriobacteriaceae bacterium | reverse complement strand
GACGATGGCGTCGGCCCATGACGTGGTCATGGAGGTTGTGGTGCCCTACGACCAGGGCGCTGTTGTTTCGCTTGCGCACGGGCAGTGCTACATCATGCAAGAGCAGCATGACGAACGGGGCACGCACCTTGTCGTGCGCGTGCCCCGTTCCCTTGAAGGCAGATTCGCTCCCTATGTCGTGGAGTCCGACTAGCTAGATCACGCGCCTGAACAGCGCGACCACCTTTCCGACGATGGTGCATTCGCGCACGATGATGGGGCTCATCGACGAGTTCTCGGGTTGCAGGCGGATGTGGTCGGTTTCCTTGTAGAAGCGCTTGACGGTTGCCCCGTCTTCGATCAGGGCGACGACGATGTCGCCGTTGTTGGCAACGGACTGCTCCTTGACCACTAGGTAGTCGCCGTCGTTGATGCCCGCCTCGATCATCGAGTCGCCATGTACCGACAGCAGAAACGACGCGCTGTCGCCGACGATGTCGATGGGAAGCGTGATCGTGTCGGTGATGTTCTCGTCGGCAAGCAGGGGAGTGCCGGCCGCCACGTCGCCCACCAGCGGCAGGTCGACGGTGTTGCTGCGCTGCGCGATGGCGTCGAAACCGATGACCGGTGCGCTGTGCTCGGGCTCCTGAACGCTCATCGAGGGCACGGTGATCGAGCGAGACTTCAACGGGTCGCGGTTGATGAGCCCCTTTTCCTCGAGCGAGCGCAAATGCACATGCACCGTGGAAGGGGAGGACAGCCCCAGCCGTTCGCACACCTCGCGCACGGTCGGCCCGTATCCCTTTTCCTCGATGAATTCGGTAATGCAATCGTAGACAGCCTTCTGACGCTTGGTCATGCTATCCATGATTCGTCTCCTTTCTCAAAAACCGAACAAATGTGCTTTTTCGTATTGACAAGAACTTTTGTTCGATTTACAGTATACACGAACATTGGTTCTATGCAAGAGCAAGGAGGCTAGTATGTATGATTCCAAGAACCGGTATCTTGTCCAGGGATCGACTGCTCTGAAGCCTGATTGTTCTCGACACAGCAATGAAAACGAGCACATCATTAGCTTTCCGGGCAACGCGATCAGCACTTACGAGCACAAGCCGCTCGACGAGGATGCCTACGAGTTGGGCACGTCGTTCGGCGAACAGCTCAAGAACCAGGCGATCCGTGCGATGAGGAACAGCACGACTGTGCAGGATTTGAAGAAGGCCAACTACAAGGGAACGCCGTTTGGCTCGTCCTCGAAGCTCTCTCTGGCACTTGCCGGGGCAGCGTACACCTTCTTCGCAATAGCCGTCATCTACATCGCCCTGTAACGGGCAACAGCAAGGAAAGCGCTCCTGCCGCGGGGGCGCTTTTCTTGTGGCATCACCTGGGACAACGCTATATGTTGTGGTACGATGCGCTTACAGAAGCGAACAGGAGGGTACCTATGCGTTGTCCTTCGTGCGGAGCACTCGATTCCAAAGTTGTTGATTCCAGGCCTTCAGAAGACGGCTCGACGATTCGTCGCCGCAGGGAATGCCTGTCATGCGAGCGTAGATTCACCACGTACGAGCGTCTGGGCGAAAACCCGCTTGTCGTGCTCAAGAGCGATGGGACCTCGGAAGTGTACGACCGCGAGAAGATCATCCGCGGTTTGTATATCGCATGTGCCAAGCGCCATATCGAACCCGACCAGATCAACGGCCTGGTAGACGACCTCGAGGCCGATTTGAGGAATGGAAACTTCACCGAGATCAAATCGAAGGACCTGGGCGACATGGTGCTGAAGCGCCTTGCCAAGCTCGACGAGGTGGCCTATGTGCGCTTTGCAAGCGTGTACAAGGACTTCCAGAACGTCGAGGAGTTCGGCAACGCCCTGAAAGGCCTGTAGATGGATATCCAATTCAAGGTGCTCACGCCGGGTGCTCAAGTGCCCGAGACGGCGTATGCGGGCGATGCGGGCATCGACCTCAGGTCGACCGAGGAAATCGTTCTGGAGCCGTTCCAGCGGGCTTTGGTGCCCACGGGTCTGGCGGTCGCGATACCAGACGGCTACGCGGGCTTCGTGTTGCCGCGCAGCGGGAATGCCATCAAGCATGGTCTGAGTTTGGTCAATGCGCCGGGGCTGATCGACAGCGGCTACCGGGGCGAGTTGAAATGCATCGTCGTCAACATGGACCCGGAAACGCCGATAGAGATCAAGCCCAACGACAGGATCGCGCAACTGGTCGTCATGCGCGTCGAGAACGTCGTTCCCGTCGTCGTTGACGAACTGGACAGCACCGATCGGGGTGCAGGCGGCTTCGGCAGCAGCGGCGTCGAGTAGTCCTCTCGATGCTTTCGTCATTCGTAGATAAATGTATGATAATATATGTTATGTAAAGTAATTACGAATGATTTTTAAGGCTTCCACTACACGCCTGGATTGATTGTCATCTCAAATGCAGCGCTTCTCCCCCTGATGTGGATGCGCGCAACCGACGGAAACGTTTCCAGAGAATCAACCAGACGCTCAAAGCCGTCCAGGAATTCCAATACTGCTTCGGGGTTGCCTAATCGGCTAGATAGGTAAATCGGCAATGCTGGCGATAGCGTTTTCGGTGGTCTTCGCGATGGCGACCGTATACTCTCCCATACGAGCCTTGCCTTAAGATCGGCAATCGCTTCCCGTGCATCCCGAACCCTGCCGTGTTGCGCGTCGGCCCTGCTTTTGAGAAGCTTTTCGTACAAGAATGCTCTGGCGGACAGGTCGTCGTAGGCGTTGAAGCTCATGACGGCGAGATCCCCTGCCCCACTTTTCGTAACGAACGCCGGTTCGGAGCTTTCGTGGCAAACCTTGAGGTCTGGGACGCGAATCCTGACGCATGCAGACGCGAGCAAAACGAAGCGGCTGAAGCACCCTTCAATCCGCTTGGAATTTTTTTGTTCGCAACGGATGTTGATGATGAAGGTTAAAACAAGGGCTGATCATTGGCGACAGCCCGGGAGCAAGGCACAGCCATGCAAGACCAAAACACGAGCATCGATAGGCGCTACCTGCCGCAGATCGTCGATAGGCAGATCTCGGCAGACGGCGCGCGCAAGTATGTTTTTGAAGCTGCATGACGGCACCCTGGTCGAAGCGGTGGGAATGCCGCGCGACGGCGCAGATGGCTCGAACGGACTCACCGTGTGCTTTTCGACCCAATCGGGATGCGCCATGGGCTGCGCCTTCTGCGTCACGGGCAAGCTGGGGTTCACGCGCAACCTCGAGTCAGCCGAGATGCTTTGGCAGGTGGCGCTTGTCGAGAATGATTTCGGGATCCGCGCAAGCTCGGCTCTCGCAATGGGCCAGGGCGAGCCCCTTGCCAACTACGCAGCGCTCGCCGAGGCGCTCGGCTTCATGGGGCAGCGCCCAGGGTTTCGGAATAGAGCAGCGCAACCTGGTGGTGTCGACATGTGGCATCCTAGATGGCATCCGCGCCTTCGCGGAAGACGGCGTGCCGGCGGCTCTCGCCGTATCGCTTCATTCCGCCAGGCAGAAGCTGCGCGACGAGCTGATACCCGGCGTACGCGCCCACACGCTCGAGCGTCTGCACCGCGAGCTCGCCCGCTACAACGAGGTTACGGAAAGCACGTGTACGTCCATTACCTCATGCTCGACCGCGTCAACGACCGAGACGCGGATTTCGAGGCCCTCGAGGAGTTCTGCCGCGAACTCGATGCCCGCGTGATCCTTATGCATTTCAACCGCGCAGACGATGTGCCGTTTGCTCCCAGCGCCTTCGGACGGATGTTTATGTGGTGCATCGAGTTAAATAAGCGGGGCATCCCCGTGCTCATCAACGAGCCCCGCGGCGCAGACGTCAATGGCGGCTGCGGGCAGCTTGCAGGAACGATGTTGCGCAGGACGCAGCAATAGGACGGCGCTTTTACCGCATCATGAGTCGGCGCTCGTCCGGGCGCATGAGCCATTCGTCCCGCTCGACCGCCGAGCGGCGCCACTCGATTCGTTCGTCTAACGAGGTGGCGCAGTAGCAGTACATCGGGTGTGCCCTGCGCCGCATGCTGTCGATATCCTCGACGCTGCGTATGGCGTCGAGCTCGAGGTAGTCGTCATCCTCATGGGCGAACGTGGTGCCAAAGCGCTCGTTGACAATGCCGAGGAGCGCGCCACGGTTGCACGGGAAGATCTTCCCGTCGAACAGCTGCAGGCTGAACCCGCCGAGCGGGCATCCATTGAACGATGCCGTGCGGTCTTGGAGGCCCTCCTCGTCGAGCGGCGTGCGCAAGAGGTGGGAGACGACCCCGCCCTCGGCG
>CACXFZ010000146.1 GCA_902767025.1 uncultured Coriobacteriaceae bacterium | reverse complement strand
GCCTGGCTGCCGGTCGACCAGTACATCGGCGGCATCGAGCATGCCATCCTGCACCTGCTCTACAGCCGCTTCTTCACGAAGGCCCTTCGCGACATGGGATTGCTCGACTTCGACGAGCCGTTCACCAACCTGCTGTGCCAGGGCATGGTGCTCGACGCCCACGGCGAGGTCATGAGCAAGAGCAAGGGCAACGTGGTGTCGCCCGAGGAGATGATTGCGTCCTACGGCGCCGACTCGGTCCGTGGCGCCATGGTGTTCATGGGCCCGCCCGAAAAGGAAAAGCTCTGGAACGAAGACGGCCTGGCCGCCGTGCACAAGTTCCTGGGCCGCGTGTGGCGCCAGGTGTTCGACCTGGCTGGCTCGGCCGACGCGGTTGCTCAAGGCGATGCCGTCCAGGTTCCCGCCGACGTGGCCGACGCTGCGGCGACGCTGAGGCGCGAGCGCCATCGCGTGGCCGGCAAGGTCACCGACGACTACGAGCGCTACAGCTTCAACACGGCGCTTGCCGCGATGATGGAGCTCTCCAACGCCACCGGCGCCTACCTGCGCGCTGCCGATCCGCAGCTGCGCGCTGCGAACCCCGAGCTCGCCGAGCTGGACGCCGACGTGGCCGATGTGCTCGTGAAGCTCCTGGCACCCATCGCCCCGCACATGACCGAAGAGCTGTGGCATGTGGCGCTCGGCCACGACGACAGCGTGCACGAGCAGCCGTGGCCGCAGTTCGACGCCGAACTGGCGAAGGCCGACGAAGTCGAACTGGCCGTGCAGCTCAACGGCAAGGTGCGCACGAAGATCACGGTGGCGGCCGACGCGGCTGAAGACGAAGTGCGCGCACGGGCCCTGGAGGCCGCGCAGTCGCACATGGAAGGCAAGCAGGTGGTGAAGGCCATCGTCATTCCCGGGCGTCTTGTGAACATCGTGGTGAAATAGAACTGGTGCTGCGCTTGCTCCTGAAGATACTGCTGCTGCTGGCCGTGGGGGCGGCATGCGTGATCGCCATCCCCAACGCGTTGATGGTGTTCGGCCAGCAAAGCAGCCTGCGCACCTTCGAGCAGATGGAGCGGGAGGCGGGCGAGGGAAGCACGTCATACGACTGCATCATGGTGCTGGGAGCTGCCGTGCGCCCCGACGGCACGCCCTCGCCGGTGCTGCAGGACCGCATCGACATGGCCATCCGGCTCTACCAGGCCGGCGTGGCGCCCAAGATCCTGATGAGCGGCGACGACCAGAGCGACACGAGCTACGACGAAGTCACGAACATGAAGGCCTATGCGGTGGGGCAGGGCGTTCCCAGCGAGGACGTGTTCTGCGACCATGCGGGCCTGTGCACCTACGACAGCGCCTACCGGCTGCGCCATGTGTTCGAGGCCCAACGTGCAGTGGTGGTCACGCAGACCTACCATCTCTACCGCGCGCTGTTCGATTGCTCCAGCATGGGCGTCAACGTGGTGGGCGTTCCCAGCGAGACCCGCGCCTACTCCGCACAGTCCTATTACGACGTGCGCGAGGTGGGTGCGCGCGTCTCGGATTTCCTCAAAGTGGCCACGAAGCAGAACGCCTCGTACTTGAGCGAGCCGGTGTCGCTCGACCAGTCGGGCGACGTCACCACGTGGTAGCGCGCCCTCTTCCCGCCATCTGGTGCCGATTACCGCGTTCAGGCAAAAAAAGTTGCATTTTTCTTAAAATGGAAAAAGTTGGATACTTGAACAAATGAAGAATATGTGAAGTGCATACTGTTGCCAGAATATGCAAATCAATGACAAGTTGTGCGGAAACACCTCGTTATTACCGATAAAGATAATCTTGCCAATGCACAAAAGTTGGGGTAGTTTTTCATACGGAAAAGGCGAACCCGATAGGGAGAGGAGTGGTGTCGCCTTCGTGGTATTTACATCGTTGCGCGATGCCTTCCTTCCTGTTTCTGCCAGGTTTGCCATAAGAGCTGTCTCGCTACAAGAGTAAAGACAGCGGCTATCGTTGAGGTTCGTAAAGGAAACGAACCTCGTGTGAAAGGAGATCTTATGGCTAAGATCGTTAACTCCTGGAACGACTGGGATCCTCTGAAGCGCGTCATCCTGGGCGTGTGC
>CACXFZ010000145.1 GCA_902767025.1 uncultured Coriobacteriaceae bacterium | reverse complement strand
CAGCAACCCGGGCGTGGACTACATCATCGTGCGCCCCACCGACGCGCCGGCGTTCGTGGCCATGGGCGCGGCCGACTGCGGCATCTGCGGCGAAGACAGCCTGATCGAGGCCGACCCCGACGTGGTCGAGTTGGTGGACCTGGGCTTCGGCGGGTGCCGGTTCGTGGTGGCCGAGCCAGCGGGTGCGGCCGAGCAGGTGATGCGCCGCTACGCCGAGCTGGGCTCGATCCGCGTGGCCACCAAGTACCCCAACATCACGCGCAGTTTCTATGAACGCGAAGGCATGCAGGTCGACATCGTGAAGCTGCATGGCAACATCGAGCTCGCCCCGATGGTGGGCATGGCCGAGCGCATCGTGGACATCACGGCAACGGGCACCACGCTGCGCGAGAACAACTTGGAAATCGTAGGGGAAGTGCTGTCTTCCACGGCGCGCTTCTTCGCCAACACGGGTTCGTTTAGAATCGACGAGCGCGTGATCGCCCTGGCAGAGGCGCTGGAGGCGGTCACGGGAGAATACAAGGAAGGATAGGGTATGAGACGGGTAGTGCTCAGTCCAGGTCAGGCATTCGACGATTCCCACCTGAATCGCACGAGCGCGTTCAACGCCGATGCGCTGCGGGTGGCGACTTCGATCGTGGAAGACGTGCGCGAGCGGGGCGATGCGGCCCTGCGCGAGTACACCGAGCGCCTTGACGGCGTGCAGCTGGAAAGCTTCCGCGTGCCGGAAGAGGCCATCCAGCGCGCCATCGAGCAGTGCGACGAACGCGTGTCGCGCGCGCTGCAGCATGCGGCGGCGCAGGTGCGCGACTTCCACAAGCGCCAGCGCCAGCAGAGCTGGTTCACGGTGCGCGACGACGGCGCCATCGTGGGCAGCAAGGTCGAGCCGATCCAGGCCGTGGGCATCTACGTGCCGGGCGGCCGTGCCCTGTACCCCTCCAGCGTGCTGATGAACGCGATTCCCGCGCAGGTGGCGGGCGTGAGCCGCATCGTGTGCGCCACGCCGCCCACCAAGGACGGCTCGCTCGACCCCGCGATCCTGGAAGCGTGCCGCATCGCGGGCGTGACCGAAATCTACTCGGTGGGTGGTGCGCAGGCCATCGCCGCGCTTGCCTACGGCACCGAAACCATCCGCCCGGTGAGCAAGATCACCGGCCCGGGCAACGCCTACGTGGCCGCCGCCAAGAAGGTGGTTTCGGGCGACGTGGGCATCGACATGATCGCCGGTCCGTCCGAGGTGTGCGTGGTGGCAGACGAGAGCGCCGACCCGTCGCTGGTGGCCATCGACCTGATGGCGCAGGCCGAGCACGACCCGCTGGCAAGCTGCTACCTGGTGTGCTTCAGCGAGGAATACGCCGATGCGGTGCTGGCCGCCGTTGATGCGCATCTGACTGCATCCACCCGTGCGGAAATCACCGCCGCGTCGCTTGACGAGCAGGGCCTGATCGTCGTGTGCCCCGACATGGACACGGCGCTGGAGGCGGTCAACGTGATCGCCCCCGAGCATCTGGAGCTGCACGTGCGCGGCGCGATGGACCTGCTGGGGCGGGTGCGCAACGCCGGCGCCATCTTCATGGGCGAATGGACGCCCGAGGCGGTGGGCGACTACGTGGCCGGCCCGAACCACACGCTGCCCACGGGCGGCACGGCGCGCTTCTCGAGCCCGCTGTCGGTGGAGGACTTCGTGAAGAAGTCGAGCGTGATCCAGTACACGCCGCAGGCGCTTGCCAACGACGGCGACGCCGTGATGGCGATCGCCGAGCACGAAGGCCTGTGGGCCCATGCGGCCAGCGTGCGCCAGCGCATGGGCCTGCTCGACGCGGCGATGCGCGTCGACGGCCAGGGCGACCGTGTCATTCCGGTGGATGCGCACGTGGGCGGTTCCTCAAATGAATAACGTGCGTGCACCCCATCCGCGCGTACGCGACATCGTCCCCTACGACCCGAAGTACCTGCCGGCCCGCGCGATGCTGTCGGCCAACGAGAACCCCGACGACGTGCCCGCGCCGGTGCGCGACGCCATCGCGCGCGCGATCGGTGAGGTCGCGCTGAACCGCTATCCCGATCCGCTGGCCAACGACCTGCGCTATGCGCTGGCCGAAGCCTACGGCCTGCAGCGCGGCAACGTGCTGGTGGGAAACGGCGGCGACGAGCTGTTGCTGGACGTCCTGATGTGCTGGGGCGGCCCGGGGCGCACGCTGCTGAACGTGCCCCCGACGTTTTCGGTGTACGCCGCCGATGCGCGCCTGACCGGCACTCAGGTCGTCGACGTGGCGCGCACCGACGATTTCGCCATCGACGAGGAGGCGGTGCTCGCGGCCGTGGCAGAGCACGACGTGGACATCGTGGTCGTCTGCAGCCCGAACAACCCCACCGGCGATGTGGCGCGCCGGGAATTCGTCGAGCAGCTGCTCGACGCCACCGACGCGCTCGTGCTGATGGACGAAGCCTACGGCGAGTTCAGTGGCCAGACCACGCTCGATTTGCTGGAGCGCCACCGCAACCTGGTGGTGCTGCACACGTTCTCGAAGGCGTACAGCCTGGCGGGCGTGCGGTTGGGGTTCGTGCTGGCCCACGAGCAGGTGATCACCGAACTCGTCAAGGTGCGCCAGCCGTATTCGGTCGACGCCGTGTCCCAGGCGATCGGCCTGCAGGTGACCCGCCAGCGCCAAGCCTTCGACGAGCGCATCGCCTGCATCGTCCAGGAGCGCGAGCGCATGCTCGAGAAGCTGCGCGGGCTGCCCGGCGTGGAGGTGTGGCCGAGCCAGGCCAACTACCTGTTCTTCCGCGTGAAGGGACATGCGCAGGGGCTGTGGCAGCACTGCTACGACAACGGCGTGCTCATCCGCGACTTCAGCACCGGTGCGCAGACGCAGGACTGCTTTCGCGTGACGGTGGCCACGCGCGACCAGAACGACCAGTTCCTGGCATGCCTGGGAACCTATCTGCAGGAAGGGGAGGGGCGATGAGAGGATCGACCCGCGAGGATTTCGAGGCGCTGCCCGACCAGGTGCGCGACCAGGTGGTGGACGCGTCCGCAGACCCGCTGCCGCAGGAGAGCCCCAGCCGGCACCGCAGCGCCACCGTTGCGCGTGCAACCAAGGAAACCGACATCCAGGTGACCTTCGACATCGACGGCACGGGTGTGGTGGATGTGGACACCGGCGTGCCGTTCTTCGACCACATGCTCGACGCGTTCGGCCGCCACGGCCTGTTCGACCTTGCGGTCAAGGCCGTCGGCGACATCGACGTCGACGCGCACCACACGGTGGAGGACGTGGGAATCGTCATGGGCCAGGCGCTGGCGCAGGCTATCGGGGAAAAGCGCGGCATCGTGCGCTTCTCGCACAGCTTCTTGTGCATGGACGAGGCGCTGGTGATGGCGGCGGTGGACTTCTCCGGCCGCGGCCAGCTGCACTACGACGTCGACCTGCCCATCGAGATGGTCGGCACCTTCGACACCACGCTGGCCAAGGAGTTCTTCATCGCCCTGGCCACCAACGCCGGCATCACGCTGCACGTGCGCAGCTTCAGCGGCGAGAACTCGCACCACATCCTGGAGGCGGCCTTCAAGGCGGTGGGGCGCAGCATCTGCCAGGCCACGCGCATCAACCCGCGCATCGACGGGGTGGTGCCGTCCACGAAGGGTGCGTTGTAGATGATTGCGATAGTGGATTATGCGAAGGGGAACCTGCAGTCGGTCTACAACGGGCTGTGCGCGGCGGGTGCGCAGGACGTGCGCATCGTCACCGAGCCGGTGCAGATCGAGCAGGCCGATGCGGTCGTGCTGCCCGGCGTGGGCGCGTTCGCCGATGCGAGTGCGTCGATGACCCAAAGCGGCCAGATGCAGGCCGTGCGCCAGGCCATCCAGGCCGGCAAGCCCTACCTGGGCATCTGCCTGGGCCTGCACATGATGTTCGAGGGCGGCACGGAGCATGCCCCGGATGCACCCGCGCCCGGCTTGGGCGTGGCTCCCGGCATCGTCGACCGCATTCCCAGCAAGGACGAGCACGGCGTGTCGTTCAAGGTGCCGCACGTGGGCTGGAACACGATGCACAGGGGCGAGGACTCGGCATGCCCGCTGTTCGACGGCATCGACCAGGATGAGTATTTCTATTTCACGCACAGTTACGTGGTCCCGTCGAGCCCCTTCACGCAGGCGACGACCACGCATGCGACCGAGTTCCCGTGCGTCGTGCAAACGGGCCCGGTGTGCTTCGGCGTGCAATTCCATCCGGAGAAGTCCAGCGACGCAGGGCTGCACGTGCTGCGCAACTTCGTGGCGCTCGCTCAGCAGGCGTAAACGGTAACCGCGGTTTTCGTTCGTGCGCGTCGAATGCGCGCGCGGGTCGAACCGCTACGCTGCGGTGAGCCGTTTTCGGCCCGTGAACTGGCGGGAAGCGCCGTTCGCGTCTCCGTTGGCGTGTTGTTCGTGTGTGTGGGCTGTATACGGCGCGGTATGCATGAGAAGATATGCGCGTTTTTGATAACCATTGATAATCCTGCAGGGTTTGCCTGCGGGAGCACGACAGAAGAAACGGATCGCGCATGGATTTGCTTCCAGCCATCGATATCTTGGACGGCCAGGTGGTGCGCCTTGCCAAGGGCGACTACAACCAACGGACCGTGTACAGCGACAACCCCATCGACCAGGCCCGCCAGTTCGAGGAGATGGGCGCCACCTGGTTGCATGTGGTGGACCTCAACGGTGCCAAGACCGGCGAGCCGACGAACCTGCCCATCATCCAGGCCATCCTGTGCTCCACGAAGCTGCAGGTTGAAGTGGGCGGCGGCGTGCGCACGCTCGAGACCATCGACGCGCTGGCCGAGGCGGGTGTGACGCGCGTGGTCCTGGGCACCTCGCTGGTCGCCGACAAGGACTTCGCGATGCAGGCGCTCGAGCGCTACGGCGCGCTGCTCACCGCCGGCATCGATGCGCGCGACGGCGAGGTCGCCATCCAGGGATGGCGCGAGGGCGCGGGAGTTCCGGCCGAAGAGCTGGTGGCCGAGGTCGCCCAGCTGGGATTCAACCACCTGGTCTACACCGACATCAGCCGCGACGGCATGCGCACCGGCATCGACGCCGCTTCCTACGAGCGCATCGCTTCCGTGTTCGGCCACAAGGTCATCGCCAGCGGCGGTGTGGCCAGCATGGAAGACCTGCATGCGCTGGGTCAGGTGCACGATTGCATCGAGGGCGTGATCACGGGCCGTGCCATCTACGAGGGCACGCTCGACGTTGCCGAGGCGACGGCGTACTGCCGCAGCCTCTAGCTGTTTTCGCGGTCGAAAGGAAAGGTGGCGGCCATGCTTGCCAAGCGAGTGATTCCCTGCATGGACTGCAAGGACGGGCGCGTGGTGAAGGGCGTGAACTTCGTCAACCTGCGCGATGCGGGCGACCCGATCGAGTTGGCTCAGCGCTACGACGAACAGAAGGCCGACGAGGTCGTGTTCCTGGACATCTGCGCCACCAGCGACGACCGTGCCACTACCGTCGAGCTTGCCAGCCGCGCCGCCCAGGAGCTGCACCTTCCGTATTGCGTGGGCGGCGGCTTTCGCAGCGTGGCCGACATCAGGCGCATGATCGCGGCCGGCGCAGACAAGGTGTCCATCAACTCGGCCGCGGTTGCCGACCCCAGCATCATCACCCAGGCGGCCGCTGCATTCGGCGGCCAGGCCATCGTGTGCGCGATCGACGCCAAGCACGTGGCGGGTGCGGGCGACAAGTGGGAGGTCTACGTGTCGGGCGGGCGCAAGCCCACCGGCATCGACGTGGTGGAGTGGGCCGTCGAAGCGGCCAGGCGCGGTGCGGGCGAGATCCTGCTCACGAGCATGGACCGCGACGGTTCCTGCGATGGCTTCGATTGCGCGCTCACGCGTGCGGTGTCGCGCGCCGTGGACATTCCCGTCATCGCCAGCGGCGGTGTGGGCAAGCTCGAGCATTTCGCCGAGGGCATCGTCGAAGGCGAGGCCGACGCCGTGTTGGCGGCGAGCGTCTTCCACTTCGGCACCTACACGGTCCGCGAGGTCAAGGAGTACCTGGCCAGCCAGGGCATCCCCGTCCGCCTCTAACCTCCAACAGGGGTCCCGTTCGCAAACGTCTAACCCGGTTAAACAACAGGCCCGCGGGTGGCGGGCCTGGATCGTGCGGATATGCGCAGCTTTCCGTTAGCTTTGCTTGCTGCTGCTGGGTTCGGCAGTTTGCGCTTGCTGCTGTTGGGCAGGCTCGGCTGCGGGCTGGGCTTGCTGCTCGGCGGCGGGTGCTGCCTGCTGTTCCTGTGCGGGAGTCTGGGCGGGCTGCTGCTGTTGCGTTTGCTGCTGGGCAGGCTGCTGCTGTTGCGCTTGCTGCTGGGCCTGCTGTTCGGCCTGTGCCTGCTGCTGCTCGCGCTCCTTCTGCTCCTGCTCGGCCTTCTTGGCCTCTTCGGCTGCCTTCTTCTCTTCCTCTTCCCGCTTCTTCTTTTCCTCGTCTTCCTTCGTGCGCTTGGGTGCGCCGGCGAAGCGCAGGCCGCACACGAACTGCTGCCAGGTGGCGTAGCGCACGACGTCGCCTGTCTGCGGGGCGTGGATGTAGGTGGTGCCGCCGTTTTCCGCGGCGATGCCCACGTGGCCGGGGCGGTAGAGCACGTCGCCCGGTTCGACGTCCTTCAGATCGAGCACTGCGCCCTTCGACAGGGCAAGCTCGTATTGCGATTCGGTGTAGTGGGGCACGTCGATGCCCATCTGCAGGTAGCACCAGCGCACCAGGCCCGAGCAGTCGAAGCTCGTGGGGCCTTCGGCAGCCCATACGTACGGGCAGCCCAGGCGGCTCTTGGCGAACTCCAGGGCGGCGAAGGCCGGGCTCAGGTCGTTGGGGTTGCCGGTGATCTGGATCTTGATGTTCTTCAGGGCCTCTTCCAGCGAAGCCGCCATGGCCTCGTCGAGCAGGGCCTGGAACTCGTCGTCCAGGCTGTCCTGCATGGCCTGCAGCTCGTTGATCTGGCTCTGGGCCTGCGTGTAGAGCGCGTTGCACTCGTCGAACTTCTTGCGTGCCTCGTCTTCGCGGCCTTCCAGCTCCCGCTTTTCGACCTCGTTCTGCTCTTTGAGGCTCTTGGCCTTGGCGATCATCGAGGACTGAGACTCGTTCAGGCGGTCGTACTGCTCCCAGCGCGTGACCAGATCGCTGAAGCTCGACGAGCCCATGATGACGTCCACGAATCCCAGGCTCTGCGAGCGGTAATGCGCTTTCATGCCATGTGCGAGCTTTTCCTGGAGCGAGGCGATCTCGGCGTCGTTTTTCGAGATGACCGCCCTGCTCTGGTCGGCCGCACCCTGGGCCGCGTCGTACTCTTCCTTGGCCTTGTGGTAGCTGTCGGCGATCTCGTCGATGTGCAGGCGCGCCTCGGCGATCTGGCGGGCTGCCTCCATCGCATGCTGACGGGCGTCTTCGACCGGATCGGCGAACGCCCAGCGGGGAAGCGCGGCACTCAACACGCCAGCCGCCACGGCAGTGGCTCCGGCACCTACAAGGTTTCTACGCGTGATGGTGGTATTCAACAGGGCTCCCCGTTCCATGTGTGCTTCATATTGAATGCGGGTT
>CACXFZ010000144.1 GCA_902767025.1 uncultured Coriobacteriaceae bacterium | reverse complement strand
TCCGAAGATGGGTTAATCGTTCGACTTGCATGTGTTAAGCACGCCGCCAGCGTTCATCCTGAGCCAGGATCAAACTCTCCGTTTAAACACAGGCTCGAAAGCCTGTCCAAAACAAAAAATTTGAAGTCTGGTTTAACGTCTATTTTGCCGGAGCCCCTTCAGTGGGGACGGCAGAATCGACGAGGTTCATCTAGCTTGAATTCGTCATTCGCAGTATCCGGTTTTCAAGGTTCTCGGCGCCTTGTTTCCAAGCGCCTGCGCCGTTTCCCTGGCGGGAAGGGCAAGGACGTATATTATCTCAGGTAAGCTAGCGTGTCAAGAACTTTTTCTCAACTTTTTTTCTCGCAGTCGAAACCGCTTGAAAAACTTGCTATCCGTTGCCTACCGTTGATACGCTTCAACCGAGTTGGTTTAGAGTGTGTCCTTGCCGAAGCGCGACTACGTACTATATGCCTGCCTGCGCGCTTGTGCAAGCCTTATTTTCCCATCCACAAAGTGCACACAGTAACGTGTGTGCGCACGTGCATGACACGTGGAATCGCTTCGCAGAACCAGGCGTTGCGCCCGCGGTCGTCGTACGTGCGGTGCCGTTTGTTGCGCAACGAATCCGGCGCCCTGCCCCATATAGTCGCATCAGAGGGCAAGCCGAAACGAAAGGAGACGACCATGTTGAAACTGAGAGCATCTGTGCTGTTGATGTTCGCGATGGCTCTGATGACCCTGGGGGCCACGCCGGCGCTTGCAGCCCCCACCGCGCCGAAGGAGTACTCGCCGAGCACCTTCACGCAGGGAACCCTGGCAACCAACCTGAACGGAAAGATCTTCCACGTCAAGAACAGCATGGCACCAAGCGCGGCTTATCTGGATGTCGATGGGGGCAACCAGAACAACGGCGGTAAGGTGCAGGTTTGGGGCAAGACGAACGTGAATCCGCAACGATGGCTGTTCACGCATTTGGGAAACGGCGTGTATCGGATCACCAACGTGCATTCCGGCAAGGCGCTTGACGTGCCGGGGGGATCGCGCAGCGCCGGCGTTAACGTTCAGCAATACACCAGCAACTCGTCCAACGCCCAGAAATGGCGCGTGTACCGGGTGGGCAGCCAGTACTGCATCGTCAACGTCGGATCGGGCCTGGCGCTTGACGTGCCAGACGGACGCACCAAGCCGGGAACCGCCGTGCGGCAATGGTGGCGCAACGACGGCGGCGCCGAGCGCTGGGTGCTCGAGCAGGTGAACATTCCGCTGAAGAGCCTGACCCTGAACAAGCGCTCCCACACGATGTACGTGGGCGACTCGCTCAACCTTAACTACTCGTTTGGGCCCGCGAACACGACCGTGCGGACCGTCCCCACGTGGTCGACGAGCAACAGCAACGTCGCAACCGTTTCAAACGGCAGGGTAGTTGCCAAGAAAGCAGGCACCGTCGCCATCAAAGTGCACATGGGCAGCAGGTACGACGTGTGCAAGGTAACCGTTGTCAACAGGCCTGCGGCGGCACCGTCCAAGCCGGTTACCAAACCCACAGCCAAGCCTGCGCAGTCCTACAACGACGCGAACCTGGCACGCCAGATTTTCGACGAGTACAACGCCTTCCGCAACAGCGCACGTGCCACGAAAACCACCTGGAGCCCGCTGCTGGAACAGTACGCACTCAATTGCGCGAAGGACTGCGCCAAGAGGAATGCCCTCGTGCACGCCAGGCAATCGTCCACGGGCGGCATCCCCGTATGGGACCAGAACAAGTTCAGCGACATCCTGCAATCCTCAACCTGGAAGAAGACACCGCGGGAGATTGTCAACACGTGGAAGGGATCGACAGGCCATCGCAAGATGATGCAGTGCAACAACTTCTCGCCCGATCGCAAGAGCTACACGATGCACGCTGGCGCAGCAGCCTACTACGATGCCAACACGGCCAAGTGGTACTACGTGATCGTGTACAACTGGGTTGGCAGCAACCAGAGCGGATCCTGATTCTAGAGCGCGCATCATCCACCCCTGCCCCGCAAACACACGAGAGGGTCGCCCGCAAAGGCGACCCTCTCGTCTTTGTCCAACTTACTGGGACACGCGCCCCTGCCCTAGGAGAGGCGCAGGTACTTGCGCTTGCCGCATTTGACCAGGACGCCTTGCAGCGAAGCGGGGTCCACGTTGTAGGTTTTCGCCGCCAGGGCCTCATCCCCGATCTTCACACCCCCGCCGTCGATCAGGCGGCGCGCATCGCCGTTGGTGTTGCACATGCCCGCATCCACGAACAACTTGGGCAGGTAGACGCTGCCGTCGTCGTTGAGCGTCAGCTCGCCGGTGTAATCGGTAATGTCTTCCTCGGTGGCTTCCTTGTTCACCACCACGGCCTGAAAGTGCTCTTCGGCGGCAACGGCGGCGTCTTCGTCGTAGTAGGCAGCCACGATGTTGCGTCCCAATGCGCGCTTGGCCTCGTTGGGGTTGGCCTCGCCGCTTTCCAAGGCGGCCTCGAGTGCGTCGATCTGGTCGACGGGCACCGTCGATGCCAGCCGGTAGTACTTGACCATGATCGAGTCGGGGATGCTCATGACCTTGCCGAAGATCTCGCTCGGCGAGTCGGTGAGCCCGATGTAGTTGCCATAGGACTTGCTCATCTTCTGCACGCCGTCGGTGCCTTCCAGAAGCGGCAGCGTCAGGCATACCTGCGGTTCCATCCCGCGCTTTTCCATCAGCTCGCGGCCGGCCAGCAAGTTGAACAGCTGGTCGGTGCCGCCCAGTTCGATATCGGCCTTGATATGCACGCTGTCGTAGGCCTGCATCATCGGGTACAGGAACTCGTGCACGCCGATGGGCTGGCCGCTGGTGTAGCGGTTGTGGAAGTCGTCGCGCTCCAGGATGCGCGCCACCGTGAAGTTGCCTGCAAGCTCCAGCAAGTCCTTCAGATCCATCGCGAGCAACCACTCGGAGTTGTGCACGAGCGTGGTCTTGTCGGGGTCGAGGATCTTGAAAGCCTGGTCCACATAGGTTTGCGCATTGGCAGCCACCTGTTCCTGGGTCAGCTGCGGGCGCGTGGAGTTGCGGCCCGACGGATCGCCGATGAGCGCCGTGCCATCGCCGATGATCAGCGTCACCCGATGGCCCAAATCCTGGAACGTGCGCAGCTTGCGCAGCGGCACCGCATGGCCCAAGTGGATATCGGGAGCCGTGGGGTCCACGCCCAGCTTGGCATTCAGCGGCCGGCCTTCCTTGAGCTTTTTCAGCAGAAGCTCTTCGGGAATGATCTCGTGGGCACCCGACTTG
>CACXFZ010000143.1 GCA_902767025.1 uncultured Coriobacteriaceae bacterium | reverse complement strand
CCAAAGAGCTGGGACGAATCGGCATTTGCCTACGTATAACATATGTATCAAAGAGACGGAATCTAGGTTTGCATGCATGTGGAAACCGAATGACGAAAAGGATCAGGCATACTGAGTTACAACGATCTAACATCAAAAGAAGCGCGTTGCCGAGTGCGGCTCTCCCGAAGAGCTGCTAAAGCTCGCCAAGGAGGAGGGCGTAGAGATTCCCGATGAGGAGCTCGAGAAGATCGCCGGTGGCGAGGGTTGGCTCATCCCGGATTGCCCCAGATGCGGCAGCGAGAACACGCAGGGTTACAAGTACGACTTCAAGTGCCGGGATTGCGGCTACATCTGGACGACGTAGGCGCAGTCGTCTCTGGTTATCAGTTATTGGCGGGGAACGGAATAGCGAACCAGCAGGACTTCGGGATCTCCGGCAAGAACCACGAAGAATGCGTCACAAGAGAGCGGAGGAACATCATGTGCTTCAGACCTAGTGCATTATCCAATGAAGACAGCGGTGTTGAGGGATATAGGTGCGCCACATGCGGCATGCTGGTTAACACTAATGACACCACGTGCCCTTATTGCGGAGACCCCATCCCGCCTGACACGCCCGACGACTTCAGCGAGGTTGACCCTTCGTACAGCACCAGGGTCCTCTAAGGACCGCATGGCGCCCAAAAGCGTTTAGATTTCCTTCTCCAGCGTTTGCCTCGCCAAACGCTGGAGCGGGTAGCCGTTGTCGCCAGGTGAAGCTTCATGGCTGTACATGACCTAGATTATGGCGCCGTTGGCTGCTCCGAACGCGCACGCCCGCTACAGCCTGATCTCCTTGATGACGCCCTTCAGCGGGCTTATCTCGTCTGGCGGGGTCATCGTCGCCTGGAAACCGCACGAGCACGTCGCGGTCACGGCGAACCACCCGCTGCTGGAGCGAATCTCCATCTCCTCCCCGCAGTACGGGCACGACCTGTCGATCCTGTCCGTCCAGCGTTCTGGCATTATCTCCTCTATGTCCCAGGCCATGGATACTCCTTGTATGGGCGAACTACAGCGGCTTGTCGGGGAACTCGGGCACGAACGCGACCTCCACGAGCGCCTGGCTGCGGTCCACCATTGTCAGCTGCACATAACCCAGATTATGACACCGTTGGCTGCCTTTGCCTTCTGTTTTTGGTGCTTCATCTGGGGGTTATGGCTGCGGATTCCATCCAAAAAAGGTTGCAGCGCCGCCAGAATTGCTCTGACGAAACCTGCTTTTCAACCCTCGATGGCGGCATATCCGCTCGGTTAATAATACCGCCTCATGACACGAACAGGTCTGTATGGCCTACCTAGCGTATGAGTCAAACGCCTCTGGCCTGTCGGCTTAATGGAACCATTGGATGTGCCGGAACGCCGACGATGTCCTCATGCGCTCAAAACATAGAACCGAGTCGATTCCGGCACGGAAACATGCGTTGTGAACGAGCCTGCAGGCTAGCATGTGCTGGCCAAATGCAGCCATCCTCCTGACCTGGCTCGGGAAGGGCGCTGCCCGGGAATGCTGCGAGCCCCATCCCTGCTTGGGATGGGGCTCGGTGCTTGCGGGGTTCATGCGGTGTGGCTTACGCCAGTTCGAAGCCCCACTTCTGCCAGATTTCCTGTGCTTCGGCGTCGGTCATGCACCAATCCAGGAACGCCTGGGCAGCTTCGACGTTCTCGGAGTTCGCGCACACGGCACCGGGGTACTGGATCTGCTTGTGCGTGTCGTTGGGGACGGTGCCGATGATCTTCACGCCGCCGATGCGGTACACATCGGAGGTGTACACGAACGCCACCTGGGCGTTTCCGGTCTCGGCGTACTTGCACACGTCGCCCACCTTGGCGCCCAGCAGCACCTTGCCCTCGACGGGGGTGCCGGCATAGGCGTCGGTGCCGTTGGCCTTGCCAGCGCTCTCGGCGCCGGTCTTGCCATCAGGGTCTACGAAGCAGCCGATAGTGGACAGTGACTGGTTGGCGTAGTTGCCGGCGGGAACGTTGTCGTCGCCCACCGCAATGGTGAACTCGCCCGTGGCGATTTGCGCGAAATCGATCGACTGCAGCTCGCTGGACTCGGCAGTGACCATGACCAGGTCGTTCAGAAACATCGTCTTGCGCGTTGCCTCGTCGACGTACTTGTTCTCGACGGCGGTGTCCATCGTGCCCTTCGACGCGGTGATCAGGATGTCGGCGCGATCGCCCGCACCCAGCATCTCGTTGAGCGTGCCAGACGCCTCGTACTGCGTGTCGGCGAACGTTACTTCGGGATTGTTCTTCGTGTAGAGCTCCTGGGCCTCGTTCATGGCCTTGGACAGCGAGTTCGCGGCGAACACCTGCAGCTGCACCTCCTGTGCCGACGACTTGGAGCTGGAGCTCGACGATGCTGCAGAGGATGCCGAAGCGCTGGCGCTGGACTTCTGCGCGCTGCTTGCCGACTCGCTCGAGCTGGCTGCAGAGCTGCTCGACGACGAGCTGGAGCTTG
>CACXFZ010000142.1 GCA_902767025.1 uncultured Coriobacteriaceae bacterium | reverse complement strand
GTACTTGTGCAGCTTGGTGGTCGTGCCGCTGATGTCCGTGTAATCGAACTCGGCGGCGAATGCGGTTCCTGCGAACACGCCAAGCGTCAGCATGGCTGCTGCCAGCAGGGCTCCAAACCTTGATAACGTCTTCTTCATTGTCGGCCTCCTTAGTCTATGCCTTTACGTTATCTACGTTGCTTCGTGCTCGACCGTCTCATGTGCTCTCCCTCGTAAACCTTGCACTTGCTATTCTTCACAAGCTCGATCGCTTGCTAGAACCTCGATTCGATGGCAGCGCAGCCGCCATGCGAGCATCAGCACGCCGGCACCCGCGGCGATGATGCATCCCAGCAACAGGCCCTTCCCGTGCGGTGCCCGGGTCCTGATGCCGGTTGGAACCACGCCGCTGCGCGTGTTGACGAACGTGATGTCCCTGTCCGCGGTCATCTGACCGGAGGCGGCATCGCCGCTGGTCGTGGTGGTGTAGTTGCCCTTGGCCGCCTCGGACACGGTGTAGCCCACACCTGCCGGCAGATCGCCGAAGGCGATGCGCTCGTCGTGCCCCAGCGAGAACGTGTAGGTTCCGCCGCTGCCAGACGCGCCCGCGGGCAGGGTCTGGGGGTCGTAGGGGCTGCCGCCGGGCTTGGTGAACGTGACGGTGAAGTCGAACTGCTCGGTCTTGTCGCCCATGTTGCCGGCGATCTGCTTGTCCACCGTCAGCGTGTGCCTGTCGAGCTCGTTGGTCAAAGACGCCGTGCCCGCGGCAGGCCAGCCGCTGTCTGCCACGGTGCTTGCCGCGCACGTGTAGCCGGCGGGCACGGTGTTCTCGACGATGGCCGTCGCCGTTTCTGCCGGGTCGACCATGAAGGTGTAGGTCCAGGTGTTCGAGCTGGTGCCGGGGCCGACCCAGCTGGCGGCGGCGGTGGTGTAGCTGGCCGTGGCGCCGCCGGCCGTGGCGGTTTCGAGCACCACGTCGCCGAAACCGTTTGCAGGGCGGATGCCCATTTCGTCATTGCCGTCGTCCCAGGACTTGGTCACGGTGATCGCGCGCTTGCTGCGGTCGTTGACGAAGGTGAGGTCCTTGTCGCCGTCGAGCCTGCCATACGCATCTGCGGGGACGGTCGTGGCGTACTGCTCGGACGAGTAGTCGTCTTCGACCACGCTGTAGGTGGCCCCATAGGGAATGTTGGCGAAAGTGGTGTACGAGCCGTCCCTGACGCTGAACCCGTCGCTTACGATCGGGGTGCCATCGGCCTTTGTGGCGGTGAACGTGAAGTGGAAGGGCTTGTTGTGGTCGGCCGCGTCGCCCGTGACCGATTTGCGCACGGTGATGTCGTGCGTCTTCAGTTTGTTGGTCATCTTGGCTTCGCCGTCGCCAATGCCGGTGATCCTCACGTCGGCCGCGCCCGGGTCTGCGTAGCCGTCGGGCACAGCGTCTTCGTGAACGTCGTAGAAGGTGATGTCGTTATCGGTGAAGATGGTCAGCGTGGCCGTCCAGGTGTTGCCGTTGTATGCCCATTCGGTCTTGGCCACGGGAACGTTGCTATTATCGTCATACCTGGGCGTAATGCCGATTCCCCGGTAGGACAGCCTCAGGTTCAGCGCGTCGCCATCGGCCGGACGCGTGTCGTAGTCGTTGTCCACGTCGTCCCAGGTCTTCGTGACGACGATGGTCTTCTTCATGTGGGGGTTGAACGTGCCGCCACCCGTGCCGCTCGTCGTAGACGGGTTTGTCCACGAACCCCGCATAGCCGTGAAAAGGGTGCTTTCCAGGTAGGACTTGGTCGTTGCCGTCTTCTGGAGCATCTTGCTGAAGTTGGTGCACGAGGCCGGCTTCCATCCTGCAAGGGGGCTCACGTCGGACAGCAGCGAGGTCGCGCCGGTCACGTTCATGTTGAACATCTGCTCGAACGTCTTGACGTTCGACACGTCCCAGTTGGCCAGGGGGCTCACGTCGGAAATGTTGGGAGCGAACTTGAATACCGAGCTCATCGTCGTCACGCTTGACACATCCCAGTTTGCCAGAGGAGACAAATCGCTCAAAGACATGGGGGAGCCGCTCGCGCTCGCGCCGAACATGAAGGTCATGTCGAGGAGGCTGCTGGTATCCCAGTCCTCAATCGGGGAGATGTCGGTGAGCGATACGCAGTTGATGAACATGCGGTCCATGTCGGTGACGCCGGACGTGTCGAAATTCCGAAGGCGGGAGATGTCCGTCAGATTCGAGAACCCTTGGAACAGCCAGCCCGAGTTCCCGTTCATGAAGACCGTGTCGGCAGAGCTGTACCAGTAGATGGTGCCGTTGCTGTACCACATGTACACGGGTGCGCCGCTTGCGGCCACGTTTTCGCTCATGGGCGACCCTGCCGCAGCCCATTCGGCTGCACTTGCCTGCTTGAACGCCGTGACGTTTGCCCTGCCTCCAGCAAGCCTGTCCATGATGTCCCGCAGGTACTCCTGGGGGTTGCTGGAATCCTTGACGCCGCCCACCTTCAGCGTTGCAGTCATGTCGTCGGTAACGCGCAGGTTGTGGGTGGTGACCGCCTCGGCCTCGTAACCCAGGGCCACGTCGTAAGACAGACCGCGGATCCGGATGGTCATCCTTTCGTCGCTTGCGAAGGGCTGGCGCGCCGTGACCATCCACTCCCCCGTCTCGTTCGACGCGCTGAACAGCTCGGGGTTGCTGGTCTCGACGGCCTCGACGGAGCCTTCCAGCCCCACGGCGTCCATGATGTCGGCCAGGGCCACGCTCTCGTCGCCCGGCATGACGTATTGCAGGTCGTTGTAGGTGAACTCGACGGTGTAGTACGAAAAACCATCCGTCTCCACCGTGGCGCAGCGACCGGACGTGTCCACGTCCAGCCCTTCGGCGCGCAGCTCCTTGCCCGCCTCCGCCAGATGGTAGACCTGCGTGTCCACGTTGGCGCTTTCCACGGCATCCATCTGGAAGGTGACCGTGACCTGACGGCCGTCGGCGGGTTGCAGCTCCGTGCCGTCCTCGCCCACGACCTTGATGTCGAAGGTGAAGGAGGCGGCCACGTTCTGGTCGGCGGGACGCTGGGCCTTGACGGCCTGATCCACCGACGCCTGGTCGCTGGCCGGGGCCATTTCGACTTGCAGCCTGGCACCGGCGGGAAACGCCCCTTCGGGAGCCGAGACGGCGATCTTCAGGCCGGCGGCACCTGCGACGCTTTCCGCGCCCGGGATGTCTGCGGCCTTCACCGTCTGGTCGAACGCCACCGGCTGCCCTTGCTCTTGCACGGGCTCGGAAGCCGCGTCGTCGTCTTGGGAAGTGGCGTCGCGATCGGCCGCTTTGCGCTCGGCGCTGCCGGGCGCAACGGAATCGGCCTGGAGCTCTTCTGCCGCAGCATCGCTCGAGCTCGACTCAACGGCGGCAGACGAGCTGGATGCAGCGGAAGAAGACGGGGAAGCATCGTTTCGATCGGCGGCGAAGCCTTGCGGAAGCGGGACCAGGGAAAAGGCAAGCACGAAGGCGAGCAGCGCCCTGCGCAACGGCGAAGGAGCAATGCGCGTGAAGCCATGCTCCGGCGAATGAGCCTCTATGTGTGTCCCTCGTGTCAACAGAACTCCCTGCGGCTGGCGGGAGCTTGCAGAAAGTGCCTGCGCAATCACTGGCGCGAGCAGCCGTTGCGCTTCTGAAAACCCCTACCTGCCAATGTGCCTATACGTTGTCTCGCGTGCCTTAACACGAACTGCTGATAGCCCATGTTATACGCCCCTCAAATGCGGTTTTCAAGGCGTCATTATGTAATAGTTACCAATTGGAAATAATATCTTCGCGATTACCGAAATTCCTGGAAAACGTGCCAAAAAAAGCGCCGACCGCCCCGAAGGGCGGCCGGCAGAATGTGCGTGTCGAAGGCGTTACTTGTGGTCGCCCGTGTGCTTGACGTAGGCGTCGGTGAAGCCCGCCGTCTTGGCACGTGTGAGCACCGCGCGTGCAGACGCTTCGTCGGTGTAGGTCCCCACGGTAACCACGTACAGCTGGTTGGGGTTGAGGTTGTTCCATTCGTTGGATACGTACACCGTTGCGTCAAGGCCCTGGGCCGCCGCTTCAGCAACGCGGTTCTGGGCGTTGTCGGCGCTGCGGAAGGCACCGATCCACACGCCCCAGAACGGCGAGTTGGCCGAAGGTGCCGGCGCAGGTGCGGGCTCGGGCTCGGGGGCCGGTGCGGGCTCGGGGGCAGGTGCCGGAGCCGGCTCGGGCGTATCGGTGGGCAGCGCCGAAGGCGTGCCGGTGTTGTTGTACTCGCTGTTGCCTTCGGCAGGCGCGATCGTGTAGCCCGTGCCGGTGCCGACGCCGTTGGCCATCTCGGAACCGGTCGTGGCGCCATTGCCCGACGTGTTCTTGTTCTCGGAAGACGTGGGCGCAGAAGCCGCGCCGATCGATGCCGTCTTGAACGTGTCGCCCTGCTTGGTCTTGATGTAGCTCACGAAGGTGCTGGGGGAAACGTTGAGGTAGTGCTCGAGCGCGTTCTTGCCGCCCTCGGTGCCGGCGGCCATCACCACGCCCTGGTCGTCCACGTTGGGAACGAACATGGTCACGGGCTTCTCTGCGCCGCCCACCGTGGCGTTGCCCAGGTTGTAGGACTGGCCGGCGCTTTGTTGCTCGGGAACGTCGCCCACGAACAGCTCGGCCATCGTGGTGCCGGACTCCTTGTCCTTGACGAGCACGTTGCCGTTTTCCTCCTGGAACGTCACCTTGTCCTTCCAGCGCTCGGGCAGGCTGATGTTGAACACGTCGTTCTCGAACTTGCCCTGATCGCTCGACGAGGAGCTGCTCGCCATGCTGCTGGCGGCGTTGGACCCCACCGAGCTGATGCTGGTGGAGGCAGACGACGAAGACTGGCTGGTGGCCTTGTTCGCATCGAACGGGTTGCCGTTGACGGCGAACCACGCCCCGCCCGCGGCAAGCGCCGCGACGGCGGCCACGGCTGCAATCAGGCCCTTGTGGCTCTTCTTCTCTTCCTTGCCGGCGTAGTTGTACACGGCAGCACGCGAGCTGTCGCTTTCGGTCTGCATGGCGGGGATCATGGCGCCGGAAACGCTCGGGTCGGTGTTGGCGGCAGCCGCACCTCCGCGCTGGCGCGGACGCGGCGACCTGACGGTTTCGGCGGTGTCGGCGTCTTCGATGCCCGAGGCGACGGTCGTGCGCGCAACCTCTTCGGCACCCGCGGCGGATGCGGTAGCGGCAGCGCGGCGCGCCTTCTGCCTCTCCTGGGCACGCTTCACAGCATCCTCGTCGGGTTCGCGAGCGGGCCTATCCTTTACGCGCTTGGCGGCCTGCGCCTTCGCGCGCTGGCGCGTGCGGGCAGACTTCTTGTCGGCTCGGCTCAGCTTTTCTTCGGTATCGCTTGCAGCTTCCTCGCCCGCTGCAGCAGCAGCGCCGCCCTTCTTGCTGGACGCAAGGGGCTTGCCGCATTTGATGCAATACTTGAGATTGTCGGGATTGTCCGAACCGCAATGAGTGCAGCGCATGGCATCTCCTTACCTGATGTGTGCCGATCGCCTTTTCCGGTGGCGAGCGGCGTGCCGCGTTTAAGTACAGTAAGTTGCGTTTCGTAGAACCAACTACGTGTTGGCCTCGTGGTCAACATAAGCATTCTAACAGCAATTCCTGCATATGTCCTGAAGTTCGGCGAGCGAATTCACATATCTCATGCAAGCATTTTTGTGCAACTGCTATAATCACCACCATGCAAGACCTGCTCTGTCTGAAACGGATAAGGAGGATGCCATGGCAGGAGTAAATGTCAGAAGCGAGATCGGCCCCCTGAAGAAGGTGCTGCTGCACCGCCCGGGCAACGAGCTGCTCAACCTCACCCCCGACACCCTCGAAAGGCTGCTGTTCGACGACATCCCGTTCTTGCAGGTGGCCCAGGAGGAGCACGACGCCTTCGCCAACGCCCTGCGCGGCTGTGGCGTGGAGGTTGTCTACCTGGAGGACCTGATGGCCGAGGTCATCGGCGCCGACACCGGCGTGCGCGACGCGTTCCTGTCCCAGTGGCTCGACGAGGCCGGCATCCACACCGACTACTGGCGCGCCAAGGTCACCGACCTGCTGCTGAGCGACTACGCCGAGCCCAAGGCCCTGGTGGAGAAGACGATGACCGGCATCTGCCTGTCCGAGTTCGGCACCGTCGACTCGGGCGCGCTCATCGACCTGATGGCCCCCGACGACGAAATGGTCGTCGACCCGATGCCCAACCTGTACTTCACGCGCGACCCGTTCGCAATGGTGGGCAACGGCGTGAACATCCACCGCATGTACTCCGTCACGCGCAACCGCGAGACCATCTACGGCAAGTACATCTTCGACAACCATCCCGAGTTCAAGGACGTGCCGCAGTACTACAGCCGCGACTGGGCCTTCAGCATCGAGGGCGGCGACGTGCTCAACATCAACGAGCATGTGCTGGCCATCGGCATCTCCCAGCGCACCGAGCCCGACGCCATCGACATGCTGGCGGCCAACATCTTCGCCGACGAGACCTCCTCGATCGACACGATCCTGGCCTTCGACATCCCCAGGAGCCGCGCCTTCATGCACCTGGACACGGTGTTCACCCAGATCGACCGCGACAAGTTCACCATCCACCCCGGCATCCTGGGCCCGCT
>CACXFZ010000141.1 GCA_902767025.1 uncultured Coriobacteriaceae bacterium | reverse complement strand
GCGGTGTCCTCGATGGACTCCTTCTTGCCCATCTGGGAGCTGCCCGGATCCAGGTAGGTAACGCCCATGCCAAGGTCCATAGCGCCAACCTCGAAAGCGCAGCGGGTGCGCGTGGAGGTCTTCTGGAACAGCAGAACGATGTTCTTGCCCTCCAGATAGCGATGGGGCGTGCCCGTCAGCTTCAGGTTCTTGAATTCGCGAGCAAGCCTGAGCATGTACTCAATCTCCTCAGTGGTGAAGTCGAGCAACCTCAGGAAGTCGCGTCCGGAAAGGCTTGTAGGCATAGTCGTTTCCTTTCTCTCCATCGCCTGGCAGGGATTAGCCAAGCACCTAACGACTGTGAGATGGATGTTCGCATGGAACCTTTCTACCAGAATGCAAGCCCTCTCACCTAACCTGCATTCTTGCTGTCCTCACCATTACAGAGCAAGGCGAGAATTGCAATTGATTTTCCCAATTTTTTTGGGAAATCAGGATTACTTTTACCACGATTTTCGTTAAGGGAGCCGATTTTAGGGTTTACCGCGAATCCGCTACACAATTTGTGCAACTACATAAATCCGTAATACCGAGTGGAAAATTCCAATAATACACAGGTCAACAGGTCTTTTGGCACCATGCCAACAGCATGGACACGCGCTATATGTCAAGTTAGTTTTGTTTGCCTGCATAAATCCTTGCAGGCCCTTCGCAAGCCAGGTTGAGCCTAGATCTCGGCTCCCTTGCAGATGAGCTTGCAGGCGATCTCTATCATCTGATCAACGGGCACGACCCTTCCGTCTTCGACCCATTGACGGTACAGGCGCAACTGGGCAGACGTCACGTGCGCCATGTACAGCGACCACTCGTCCTTGGACCATCCTTCAGGCGGCTGGCTGTTGTCGTAGCGCTCGTCTTCCATCTCCTTGATGACGTTGCTCAGGATCTGCGTGTACGCGCTGCTGCAGACGATGCGGTCGTAGAGCTTTCCCTGGGCTGCACTGTATTCCAGGAAGTCGCGCGTGATGGCTTCGACGTCGTCGGGATAGCGCATCCCCACCGTGCGCTCGACGAACGGTCGGGCGTACTCGGTTTGCAGCTCGATCAGCAGCTCGTCCAGGTTCGTGTAGTAGCGGTAGAAGGTCTTCTTGTTGATGCGCGCCTTCTCGCACAGCAGCTTCACGGTGACCTTGTGGTAGGGCATCGACATCAACAGCGTGATGAACGCGTCGTGTATCGACTCGATGGTCTTGCGCACCCGTATGTCTTCGTGCCCTGTAAGCTCCATGGCCTCCCTCGCATCTCGATTCCATCCCATTATAGGAATCTTCATTCCCATGTAAAAGGGCAGGCCCGGTTTGCCGAGCCCGCCCTTTCGCAATCGCCTTGTTGGCGTAGAAGCTAGACCTGCTTGGGCAAGAGCACCTTGGTTAGATGCTCGCGTGCCACGTCCTTGACGAGCGAACCTTCGGAAATGCCCTTCACCGCGGCGCCGTCCACGATGGAAACGACCAGCCAGGGTTCCGCGTCGATCCGTGCCTGGAACAGGATCCTGCTGATTGCCGCATCGATGCGCGGGCGCATGCTCTTGTACACGCGTACCACCACGTCGGAGTCGGCCGCCGTGAACAGCTGCTCGTAGTGCTCCACGGGAATGAACTCGCCTTCCGGCAGGCACGCTTCTATCAGCAGGTCGACCACCTGTTGGCGCGCCTGTGCGGCATCGAGCTGCTCGGCCTTGTCGGCAGCCGCCTCGGCCCTCTCAACCCACGACATGGCGTTTGCCTTCGCCGCTTCGCGCAACAGTTCGTCCCGCGAATAGGCGCTGTCCACTTCGCCTGCCTGCGTGCCGGAAATCTCGGCAACGCGCGACGACGTCACCGCACGCGGGCCTTCGGTGCGAAGCAGGTTCAAAGCCGCCTCGGCGAAGTCCGCAATGGCGTCGATGTGCTTCGTGGACGCGTCGGTTGCCACCTGCGCGTACTTCTGCATGCCCGAAGCGTCCTTCTCGGCGAATAGGGTCGCAGGGTTGGTGGAAACGTCCAGCGAGTGCATCACGCGCGCTGCACCCGCAACGAGCTGCTTGCCCGTCTGCTCGCTGCCTTCTTTGCCCTTCGACAGGGCATCACGCACGTTCTTGGCCACCATGAACACGAGCAGCGCGGCACCCACGTAGCCGTTGATGACGTAGATGACGTTGACGAGCACGCGGAACGGCAGGAACAGGCCCACCAGCAAGCCGGCCACGCCCAGGATGACGGCGAGGATGCGGAAGCGCGCGGTCCCCTCTTCGGCGAAACGCGACACCGGGTTGTACAGCAGCGGCACAGCCGTCGTGTAGATGCCCGCGAACACGACGATCGCGAAGAATGCGCTGAACACCGGCAGGATGTGCTCGGCGAGGATGAGGTTGGGGATGTCGGCGTTCCAGACGTACACGCCGGCGTTCGCCAGCGACTCGGTGTTGATGGTGGACACCTGGGCAAACGTCACGAGCACGATGGCCATGCACACCGCGATGGTGCCGCCGATGATGCCCTTGTTCAGGTCGCGGACGTTGTTCTTCATGCCCAGTGCCGACGTGAACGACGCGAACCACAGCAGCACGAAGCCGGCGTACGAGAAACCGGACATCAGCCAGCCGGGCACGATGCCGTCTGGCGCCGCGAGCTTGATGTTGTTGTCGGCCGTGGCCCCCGTCAGGCCGTCGGGCGTGTTGGCAAGCGCTGCCAGGCCGTCCTGGATGTTGCCTGCGTTGCCGCCCAGCGTGATCACAGCGATCAGGATGACGAGCACGACGATGATGGGACCGACGATGCCGATGGCGTCGACCAGCTTGTCCAGGCCAGCAGCCACCGTGATGATGGCGACCGCTGCCAGGATGATGCCGCCCGCGATGTGAGGCAGGCCGTACTGCTGCTCGAGCGTGGACGAGGCGCCGCCGACCATGACCCAGAAGGACATGTAGCAAAACGCAGTGGAATAGTAGTCGAGGGCGGTTCCCAGCGTCTTGCCGCAATACACCTTGAAGATGTCGTTGGCCCGCGCAAGCGTGTTCGACGCCCCCTCCTTCGCGAAGTTGAAGTTGTAGTACAGGAACAGCACCGCGAACACGACGACCGTGCCAATGGAGGCGATGCCATAGCCCGTGTAGTACTGCATGATCTCTTGACCGGTGGCAAAACCCGAGCCGATAGTGAATGCGATGATCGCACCTGCGAGGATAAGCACCTTGCGGGCGCTCGAAGCACCTGCTTTCGCCATCATGAGCCCCTTTCGAAACGAACTCTTCCAACATGTACATCGGGCAAAGTATCAGAGTCGTCATCGAAGTTAAATGGTCTCTTTGATGCATCGTGATGCTTATGCCACCAGTTTGCTACTGGAGTTGCATTTCTCATAGGAATGTCAAATCGCGATATGGAAAAGTGCGGGTTCAGGCAACAGAAACATGGGATTGGTGGCAAGGAACATGAACGCCCATCAAGCTTGCAGCCTGTAATCGCACACTACCCTGCTGTCGGGGCCTGTTCTTCTGCAGAGTGGAACAATGCTTATGGAATTTTTTGACGCAAGCGGCACAATCTGTTCTTCAATACCTGTGGCCACTTGCAAAGAGAGAAGACAGCAGTGGATAAACGTTCTATCTCAGAGACAGTATCAGAAGAGGCAGCAGAAGCAATCCAGACAGGTTTGACGAAGGTCAACATTCCCCTGTATGAAAAATTCAGAGGGAAGACCATCAGAGGACAGAAAACCTGGAAGCTTTCGGAAAACGAGAGCAAGCCCATCAAGGCTTTGGCCATTGCCTGGATTGCGGGATGGGTAATTGGATTTGCGCTCTTCGCCTACTTCAAAGCCTCCGTGCTCGGATGGGTCTTGCTGTTCGCCTGCATCTTTGGCCCTGGTGCAGTCCTTTGGGTGTACATCATGCGAACGGCTCTCGGGAAGCACAAAAAAGACCCTGTGCAGATGAGGTACTATGACGTTGATTACGAGCACAATTACCTCACGGGAAAAGGCCACGACTACACCGAGGAAATCACCAAAGAAGAGTTCTTCAATGGAAAGACGTAATCTTCTCACTCCGAGAAAACCATTCTGCCTGCTGCTGGGAATCTTGTCTCTGATGATGATCGCGGGCTGTGCAGGCAGCAAACCGTACCTGGGCGACATCACCGAGTTTTCCTATCATTACGGAAGCTATTTCGGTGGCTACTACGAATACGACCTGGTGTTGCAGGATGATGCCGTGCACTTCACGGCAAGAGGGTTGAACGGTGTCGAGCTGGACATCGACAAGGAAGTTGATCCGTCGGTCCTGGACGATTTGTCCTCGGCGATCTCGGACAACCATCTTGAAACATGGGATGGGTTCTCCGAATCGAACGACAATGTGCTCGATGGATACAGTTTTGGCCTGAACGTTGCGTATGACGACGATCGGGAGTTGAGCGCAGGTGGATACGAGATGTATCCGGACAACTACGAGAAGGTTCACGACGAGCTGGTCGAAATTCTTGAGTCGATCGACTGAACGCATCGAGGCCAGGATCGGAAGAAGATGGCGCCCCCGGCAGGACTCTAACCTGCGACAACCTGTTTAGAAGACAGGAGCTCTATACAACTGAGCTACGGAGGCGCGTGACAACGATTCTAGCGCAACGAGGCGACAAGCACTAGGACGATGCTTCCACTTCGTCCATTGCGCGGTTTGCCAGCATGTCGGCGTGGTTGTTCCCTTCGTCGTCGGCATGGCCCTTCACCTTGTGAAAGCAAATGTCGTCGAAGCGTTTCGTCTGCTCGATCAGGTCGAGCCACAGCTCCTTGTTGGCAACCGGCTCCTTCTTGGAGTTCTTCCACCCGTTGGCAAGCCATGAGTTCACCCAATCGGTGATGCCGTTGTAGACGTAGGCGCTGTCGACGTAGACATCGACCGCGACCTTGCGGTTGATCGCCCGCAGGCCCTCGATGGCGCCCACGAGTTCCATCTTGTTGTTGGTGGTGTTGCGCTCGCCGCCCCACAGCTCCTTGGTGACGTCGCCCCAGACAAGGTAGGCGCCCCACCCGCCGACATTGACGTTTTGCTGGTTGCCGCGGCATCCGCCGTCGCAGTAGATCTTGACGCGCACGACTACCCTTCCCCGAAGTAGCTCGCGCAGTTCAGAGGCGTTTCGTACACGTCTATCTGAGACACGGGAAAGCCCTTGTCCTTCATGCGGTCGTAAAAGCAACGCGCCAGGTTTTCGGCCGTCGTGCGAAACGGCAGCATCAGCAGCTTGAACTCCTCCTGCTCAAGGCAGTCGATCGTCGCCTGGGACAGAGAGCCTTCTTCGACCAGGAACATGTGGTCGAACTCGTCGGTCAATTCGCGCAACGCGCGCTTGAACAGCGCGAAGTCCACGACCATGTCGCGACCCTCCCCTTCCGTCTGCAGGGAGTCGACCATGATGTAGGCCACCACTTTCCAGCGATGGCCGTGCAGGTTTTCGCACTTCCCCTCGTAGTCGGTGAGGAAATGCGCGCTGTCGAAACAGCTTTCTGTCTTCAATCCGTATGGCATGGTGCCATTGTATCAGTGCGCAAGCCGATGCTGGGAAACGACTTCATGACAGACAGGGCGCTTGGCTCAGTCGGCATCACGTGAGCTGCCAGGAAAGTAGGGGCACGCTGTGCGCAGGCATTCCTTGTTGTTGGGAAAGAACGTGCACACCACCTTGTCGGGAGCATCCAGCTGTACGCCAAGGTCGTCCCTGACGTGTTCGATGGCCGTGAGCACGGCCGTGTAGCCGTTGCGCTTGCAGCAGCGTGGCCCACCCATCTGGGCGAGCTTTCCGAGCACGTCGGATGTGAGAGATTGGCATTGCGCCCAGGGAGTTGTCTTCATGGGCGTCGAGCCGTTGAGGATGCTCATTGCCTGCCCCACCGATGCCGCTGCACTGCACACGCCCCAGAGCCCGCACGTACCGCCCGGCAGCTGCATGCTGCGCCGCTCCATCTCTTCAAGCGCACGTTCCTTGTCGAAGGGTTTCCCTTCCGGATCCAGCCCACCGGCGTTGATGTAGGCGGCGATGATGGCCGCGCCGAACAGCGTATGGTGCTCGGGCCCGTTCGCGTATATGGATCGGTCGGACATCGCCTCCGTGACGATCTGGATGGGGTCTGTCGAATCGGTGCGCCGGCAATAGTCGACGATGAACGCGACACCTTCCTTGCGATGGCAGGCGTCGCACACGTAATGGCCTTCAGCGCAGATCGCATGCGTGTTTTCCGTCTTGCCGCACATCATGCACGTAGCCTCGAAGGCGTCGTTTTCGTAGACGACTTCGCCACCGCAAACCAGGCACAGGATCTTGCGCTTTTCCATTAGCATCACCTCATCGGACAAGCCAGCCAGCCTTTCAAGGCCGCTGGTCTTGGGCAACCTACGTTAGTCGACCGACTTCAGGCTCTCCGCCATGTTCACCGCGCGCAACTTGAACCTCATCGCGAACATCACGAGCAGGGAGAAGCCGATGGTCAGTACAAAAGCAAGCCCGAAGCTGAGCGGGTGGATGTCGCGGCCGAACATCACGTAGTCGACCTCGGCGGATTCGACGACGAAGGATTCCATCCCGATGCCCAGCAGCAGGCCGATGAGCGCGCCCAAAACGGTGAGGATGACGATTTCTCGGAACACGTAGGCATCGACTTCGTGCACGGTGAACCCGAGCACCTTCAGGCTCGCGATCTCACGTCTGCGCTCCATGATGTTGATGTTCGTGAGGTTGTACAGCACGATGAACGCGAGCGCTGCCGCAGCCACGACCAGCACGACCACGATCATGTTCACGCTCTGCAGCATCGTGCGGTAGCTGTCGATGGTCTCGTCGTTGTACGACACGGTCTGGACGTATCCCAGGTCGTGCAGCCTGCTTGCAGCCTCGCTGCGCTTGTCGCGGTCTTGCGTGCAATCCGCGTAGTAGGAATTGTAATTCGGCAATGCTTCGTATGCCTGCTCGTACGCGCCGCTTCCCAACAGGATGGCACTGCCCACGTAGTATTCCATCACGCCGGTCACCCGCAACGGCACGCCTTCGCCTTCCGCATTGCCGATTTCGTCCTGGTCGTACACCTTGATCGTATCGCCCACGCCGACATGCAGCGTCTTGGCCAGCTTCTCGCTTACGACGACCGAATCCCTATCAAGCGGGATGTCCTGACCCGTCGTACGGGTGCGTGTGGCAATCAGCTTCGAGAACGCGTCGGCGTCTTCGAAGACGGTTACCGTGACGCCCTTGGGGTCTTCCGCATCGCTGCCTACCTGCTTGTTCAAATCGGCCGCGCGCGCCGACATGGTGGCTCCCAGGTCGCGCTCCATCTCTCCAACGAGCTGGCTGCGCGATTCCTCGCTTGCATCGTCGTCAACCCGCACGACGACGTGGTACTTCACCACGTTGTCGAAGTGCTTGTCGATGATGTCCCAGATGGCGTCGTGCAGACCGAAGCCCGTGAGCAGCAGCGCAGTGCATCCGGCAATGCCGATCACCGTCATGAACAGGCGCTTCTTGTAGCGCAGGATGTTGCGCATCGTGACCTTCCACGAAAAGCTCAGGTTGTTCCACAGCAATCCGATGCGCTCCAGGAAGATGCGCTTTCCCGCCTTGGGTGCCCGCGGCAGCATCAGGCTGGCCGGCTGCTCGCGCAACGTGGCCCACATCGCCGCAAACGTCGCGACCAGGGTGACACCCACACCCATCCCTGCGGAAAGCAGGGCGCTCGGCCAGTCGATGGGCAACGGCAGCGGCTGGGCCGGCACGTTGTAGATGATCGCATACGCCTTCGAGATGGTTGCCGGAAGGACCTGGGAGAGGATGGCGATGCCGACGATGGCGCCGATGATGCTGGCGGCACCCGCATAGAACAGGTACTTTCCCGTGATGCGCATCTTCGAATAGCCCAGGGCCTTGTAGGTGCCGATGACGATGCGGTCCTCGTCGACCATGCGCGTCATCGTCGTCAGCGCCACCAGGGCCGCCACTAGAAAGAAGATCAGCGGGAAGACCTGCGCGATGTTGTCGATGCGCTCGGAGTCGGCTTCAAGGCTTGCGACGCCGTAGTTCTTCGTGCGGTCCAGAACGTAGATGTCAGGTGGGTCCAAGCTGTCCACGTCGGCGCGCGCATCGGCTATGATCTGCGCTGCGTCGCTGAGCTCGCTTGCCGCCTTGCGCTCGTTGCTCGAGTACTCCTTGAGGCCCGACTCGTATTCCGACGTGCTGTCGTCGAGCTGCGTGCGCGCATTTGCAATCTGCTGCTCGGATTGATCCAGCTGGGCCTGGGCGGAATCAAGCTGGGCGAACGCTTCGGCCTCCTGCTGGTAGTACTGCGTCCAACCCTGCGAAAGCTCCGAGTACCCTTCGCTGATTCTTCGTTGGTTCGCGTTGAATTCCTCGAGCTGCTTGTCTCCCTCGTCGAGCGTCGCCTGCAGGCGCGCAATGCCCTGCTCGAGCTGCACCAGCTCCGATTCGCTGGGCAGCTCCTGCTTGATGCGCGCTAT
>CACXFZ010000140.1 GCA_902767025.1 uncultured Coriobacteriaceae bacterium | reverse complement strand
TGTAGGACCAGGCAGGAAAGCACGTCTTGTGCCGGCAGGCAAGGCGCAGCCATCATGGGTGGATGCGAACCGCTTAGTCCGGCTCATCACGAATCAAAGGAGAAATCAACATGAGCATGAACGATCCCATTGCAGATATGCTTACGCGCGTGCGTAACGCAAATTCTGCGGGCAAGGAAACCGTTTCCATGCCGTCGAGCAAGAAGCTCGTCGAGATTGCCCGAATCATGGACGAAGAGGGCTACATCAGCGGGTACGAGATCGAGCCGTCCGACCCGCGCGACACGCTTACCATCACGCTCAAGTACGGCGAGAAGAAGGCACGCACCATCCGCGGCCTCAAGCGCATCAGCAAGCCCGGTCTGCGCATCTATGCAGGCAAGGACGAGCTGCCTCGTGTGCTTGGTGGCCTGGGGTGCGCAATCATTTCCACGAGCAGTGGCGTTATGACCGACCGCGATGCACGCGCCAAGGGCGTGGGCGGCGAAGTCATCGCCTATATCTGGTAGGAAAGGGGGATTCAAGATGTCTCGTATTGGCAAGCAGCCGGTAATCATCCCCTCTGGCGTCGAGGTCAAGGTCGACGGCAACACGGTCACGGTGAAGGGTCCCAAGGGAGAGCTCACGCGCTCCTTCAGCGACCTCATGATCATCAAGCAGGAAGAGGGCCAGGTCGTCGTGGAGCGTCCCGACGATTCCCGCGAGGCCCGCAGCCTGCACGGCCTCACGCGCACGCTGATCAGCAACATGGTCATCGGCGTGAGCGAAGGCTACTCCAAGAAGCTCGAGCTCGTGGGCGTCGGCTACCGTGCCCAGATGAAGGGCTCGGACCTCGAAATGCAGCTTGGTTATTCGCATCCCGTGCTGGTGAAGGCACCCGAGGGCATCACGTTCTCGTGCCCGGCCCAGGACCAGATCGTGGTCGAGGGCATCAGCAAGGAAGAAGTGGGCCAGGTGGCCGCCAACATCCGCGCATGGCGCAAGCCCGAGCCTTACAAGGGCAAGGGTATCCGCTATGAAGGCGAATACGTCCGTCGTAAGCTCGGCAAAGCGGCCAAGGCTGACTAGTAGATCGCGAGGTTGTAGATATGAAGAAGCTCAAAGCAAAGCAAGCAAGCCTGCGCCGCCGCCACACCCGTGTCCGTGGCAAGATTTCCGGTACGCAGGACCGTCCCCGTCTGTGCGTCACGCGCAGCAACTCGAACCTCTACGTTCAGCTGGTGGACGACGTGACGGGCAAGACGCTGTGCGGCGTTTCCACGCTGGGTGCCGAGTTCAAGGCCACCAACAAGAACGGTGCCAATGTCGAAGGCGCCGCGGCCCTGGGCGAAATCGTGGGCAAGAAGGCGAAGGAAGCCGGCATCAGCAAGGTCGTGTTCGACCGCGGTGGCAACCTCTACCATGGTCGCGTCAAGGCGCTGGCCGAGGCTGCCCGCGAAGCTGGACTGGAATTCTAAAGAGAGGGACATAATCACATGGCTCGTAAACAAGAACAGCAGCAAACCTCCGACGTCCCTGAGCTTCAGGAGCGCGTCGTGTACATCAACCGCGTGTCGAAGGTTGTGAAGGGCGGTAGGCGCTTCGCACTGACGGCTCTGGTGGTTGTCGGCGATGGCAACGGCAACGTCGGCATCGGCATGGGCAAGTCCCAGGAAGTGCCCATCGCCATCAAGAAGGGCGTGGAAGACGCCAAGAAGAACATGTTCAAGGTGCCGCTGACCGCCGAAGGCACGCTGCCTCACGAGGTCCTGGGCATCTACGGCGCCGGCCGCGTCCTGATCAAGCCGGCCACGCCCGGTACCGGCGTTATCGCCGGCGGCCCGGTGCGTGCCGTCATGGAGCTCGCGGGCGTGCAGAACGTGCTCACGAAGAGCCTGGGCACCAACAACGCCATGAACGTGGTGAAGGCAGCCGGCCAGGGCTTGCGCGAGATGCAGAGCCCCGAGGAGGTCAGCAAGCGCCGCGGCATCTCGGTTTCGAAGATCTACGGGTTCTCGAACAAGCCGGAGGCCGAGCAGGCCAAGGTTGAGACGGTCGCTCAGGCCGAGCCGGTCGAGCAGGCCGTTGAGGCTGCCGAAGCAGTGGAAGGGGAGTAACCGATGGCTGAAGGAAACAAGAGCCTGCACGTCAAGCAGGTCCGCAGCTCGATCAGCTGCCCGTCCGACCAGGGCAAGACGCTGCGCGCAATGGGCCTGGGGCGCATTGGCAAGGAAGTCGACCTGGTCGACAACGAGTCTGTCCGCGGCATGATTTTCAAGGTCAAGCACCTGGTAGAGGTCACGGAAGGCTAGATGTAGCAATGGTGATTCTATAGCCGCCCATGTGCAGGCGGCTTTAGAATATATGGAGTTTGCTGGCGGCGAGCTGCCAGCAG
>CACXFZ010000139.1 GCA_902767025.1 uncultured Coriobacteriaceae bacterium | reverse complement strand
TTCCTCATCGACCTCAACCGCTTCAAGAGCATCAACGACACCTATGGCCATTTGGAAGGCGACCGCGCACTCCGGATTGCCGCCGATGCGCTGAGAACCGCCTGCGCGCAAGTGAATGCGTTCGTCGCACGCTGGGGCGGTGACGAGTTCGTCGTCATCTTCGCAGACGATGTAAACGGCGACTTCGAACGCATTCCGTCCCTCATCACAGACACCCTGTCCGCTACAGCAGCAGCTGCCAAAATTGAGTACGAACTGACCTGCAGCATCGGGCACGCAACATGCACCTCGCCGTCCGAGAGCGGCTCTGCCCTTGTAGCGCGCGCCGACGAGATGCTCTACGAAGTCAAACGCACCCGCAGGTAGAGATCGGGCAAGCGAACAAGGGGCGGGTACTGCTCAAGAATAGGCCTAAGATGGTCCGGCTTGTTTTCACCCTCTAGCGGGGATGCTACGCTGTTCGCGCATGGCTGACGGCCGTAGAATTTGCGGTGATGCAGGTGGAGCAGAAGTACCTCCAAGACGTATGCGAATTTGATCTTCCGAACTTCAGGCTTCCCTGGACCGGGTGGTAAGGTGGCAGACGCCAGCGCCGCCTTCTTGCACTCCTGATGCTCGAAAACCTTTTAGAGGCGCAAGAGAGCTTTCGCTCCGAGAGAAAGAGAGACGGCATGAAACTCAAAGCAGTGGTCTGTGCGGGATTGCTCGTTGCGGTAATGTCGATTGGCCTTGTCGCATGCGGCCAGGCAAACAACGCAAGCGTGTCGGCGAGCGATGACGGCTCGTCCGCCACGCAGGGCGCGTCGAGCAGCGAGATGATTCGAATCGGTGTGCCCGATGACGGCACGAATCTTTCCAGGGGAATCAAGTTGCTCGAGGCGGCCGGGTTGATTACCGTGGACCCGAACGCAGGGTACACCCCCGAGCTGAAGGACATCACTGGCACCCCGTACAACGTCGAGGTGGTCCCGATGCCGGCCAGCTCTCTGCCGTCCACGCTCGGGGACTTTGGCGCCTCTGCGATCAACGGCAACTACGCCATTCCGAACAACCTGGTTCCCTCCCGAGACGGCCTGATCATCGAAAAGCAAAGCGAAGGCGAAGACAACCCCTATGTGAATGTGATTGCAGCACGGACCGCGGACGCCGGGAGCGAAACCTTCCGTAGAATTGTCGCCGCCTACCAGACCCAGCTCGTCGCGGAGTTCATGCTGGTCGATTACAAAGAGATCTACTACCCCGCCTTCGCGTACGACAGCAATATCGAGTTGACCTCCGAAAAGGCCAAGGAGATCGCCGCCTACGCCTCCGACAAGGAAGGCAAGACCACCGTCAAGGTGGGCGTATGCGGAACGGACAACAACCAATGGAAGGCGGTTCAGAAGATCCTTGACGACGAGAACGCAGGCATCTACATCGAGATGGTGCAATTCGACGCCTACGACGAGCCCAACAGAGCGCTGAACACCGGCGAAATCGACCTGAACGCCTTCCAGCACAAAGCCTTTCTGGCCAACGACGCGTCCACCAACGGTTACGACCTAACGGCCATCGGCGATACCCTCATCGCCCCGCTGACGATGTATTCCACCCAATTTAATTCGCTGGACGCACTAAAAGAAGCCGCGGGAGAAAAGGCGCAGTAAACGCCTTCCTTGTTGCACACATTGATGTGGGAGCATCCCCATAATAGAAATGTGGACTGAAAACGCATCGTTCCCAGTCCACATACCAGCCATTCTTGACAATTACGCTGGGCAGCTGCCTAGACCCACGGATCACAAAATTGATCGTCGTTCTTCGACCAGTCACCGCCCCCCGACACGGCCGCAAGCTCTTCCTCGGAGAGGCTTGTAGCCCTCTGCCTTGGCGAGCGTCAGCATATCCTCGGGGGTCTTGCACGCCTTTGCCTTCTCGCGAAGCTCCGGGCTAAGGTCCTTGAAATCCATCTTTCTTCCTTACTCTCGGAAGGGCCGGTGCACAAAGGCACCAGCGCTCTTGTACCTACGACTACACTATACGTCTCAAGAGCGGTTTTGGCCTTCGGTTCGGCCGGGCGTTCCAGATTGTCACACCGAAATTTTGCTGCTCGCACAAGGCGGATCACCTGTCTCTGGCGAAATGCCATAGAGACAAATCACCTTGCCTCCCCGTGTTGTCCTGGACGAGCGGGGTCCCTCACGTCATCCTCGAGCGAGCAAAGCGAGTCGAAGGATCCCCTCCAACATGCGGCTCCAAAGAGATCCTTCGACTCCGGCCTTCGGCCTCCGCTCGGGATGGGGCCGCTGCTCGCTGGCAGGTCGAGAAGCCGCCGACCCAAAACACGAGTCGGGCGGAATCCTGCCACAAAATCGCACGATATGCGCACTTCCGAGCCTATCTGGGTGCGCATATCGTGCGATTTTGTGGCAGGGGGCCTCGAAAAGTGCGCACAACGCGTGTTTTGAAAACAGTCCGCTCAATGCCCTCGAAGCCAACCGTCTAGGAGATGACGAAACTTCATGTCATCTCATTCGAGGTTGATTTAGGTTGAGCCAACTGTTCAGGTATGGCGACTCATTCAGCTAGAGGGTTCTGGTGCTCTGCGATGGGTCGAGCTTGCTGAAGCCAAGGCCCATCTGACGAGGTGCAGTTGCAGCCAACGGTATGCTTAGTCCTGCGTAAAACGAACCATACGTCGGTTGTAGCCAGTAGTTACAAGATATGCCTTTTCGCTCAGTGACGAAAGAATCCCGTTCAGTATGGTTCTGTTGATGCTTTCGGTCTCCTGGTCGGAATTGGCGATTTCAAACAGCTTTCCCGAGTCTCGCTGGATGATGAGTACCGAATCGGGATCGAAGAAAAGCGAAAGCTCGACGAGGATCGGCTTTTTTGCACCCTTGTTCGC
>CACXFZ010000138.1 GCA_902767025.1 uncultured Coriobacteriaceae bacterium | reverse complement strand
GGCGCTCCAAGCCCGGCTCGCGTACGTGGAGTACGCGTCGCCGGGCTTTCCCGCCGATCTGGGGCACCTGGACGCCTCTCGCTGTTGTGGCCGCCTTCCTATAACTCCCCGCGTTCTTTGTGGGACCTGCCGGGTTGGCTGTTGCTGCAGGATCCCTGGACCTGCGGGCGCGGCTTCGCTTCGCTGGCCGCGCGCCTGGCGGAACCTGTGGGCGGGGTGGGGCTGTGGGTTTGTTGGACCTGCCGCTGCGGCTTTGCGTGGGTATAATGGGGTGTCAGCTTGAGCGGAAGGAAGCCATGTACTTAGTCGTGGGCCTGGGCAATCCGGGGCAGGAATACGAGCACACACGCCATAACGCGGGATTCGACGCTGTCGACATCCTGGCCGAACGTCATGGGGGGCGCTACTGGAAAAGCGAGTGCGGCGCCGTGACGTGCAAGATCGTCGTGGCCGACGACGATGTCGTGCTCGCCAAGCCCCAGGGGTTCATGAACACGTCGGGCGGTCCGGTCAAGCACCTGTGCGGCGCCTACGGCATCTCGCCCGAGCAGCTGATCGTGGTCCATGACGACCTGGACATCGATCCCGACCGGATCCGGGCCAAGCTGGGCGGCGGGTCCGCGGGGCACAACGGGCTGAAGTCCATCGCCGACAAGCTGGGGACGCGCGACTGGCTGCGCGTGCGCGTGGGCATCGGGCGCCCGCCGGGACGCATGGATGCCGCCGATTACGTGCTGGCGCGCCCGCGCAAGGAAGACGCCGAACAGCTGGCCGTGTCGTGTGCGGTCGCGGCAGACGCCGTCGAATCGCTGATTGCGCGCGGGCTCGAGCCCACCCAGCAGCAGTTCAACTAGCGTAACAAGCTGCCAACAGATGACCCGTGCGCCTACCCAGGCCGCACCGGATTGCCTATCGTTGTATCCTGCAGGCGAAAGGACGCAGGTGGGCATCGAATACTTCAACAACCCGAACAGCGGCAACGAGCAGCACAGCCAGCAGTACTGGCAGCAGTCGGTGCCGCCCGTTCCCCAAGACGCCGCCTCGGCCAAGCAGCGCTACTGGGACGGCCAAGCGCCGCCGACCCAGGCCTGGCAGGTGCCGGGCAACACCAACCAGACCGTTCCCAATCCGCCCACGCAGCAGCCGTGCGTGTCGTCGAAGGACCACGTGGCGGCAGGCCTGCTGGGCATCTTCCTGGGCGGATTCGGCATCCACAAGTTCTACCTGGGATACACCACGGCGGGATTCATCATGCTGGGCGTGAGCATCCTGGGCTCGCTGGTCACGCTGGGCCTGGCCGGCGGCGTGATGGGCATCATCGGCTTCGTGGAGGGCATCATCTACCTGGTCAAGAGCCAAAGCCAGTTCACGCAAGAATACGTCTGCAACCGCAAGGAATGGTTCTGAGCGAGCGCTGTGAAGCACCAAACGCTCCCTGCAGTGCGGCCGTCCGTGTGGCTGTCTTGTAATGTGGCCTTGGAATGTGCGGGAACAAGTGCATTTCCGCCCCAAAAAATGTAGTATTACTACGGTATTCGAGTTTCCTGCAACGGGAAGCATGAAAGGAGAACACATGCCTAGCATCACTCGTGACCAAGTCAAGGTTCCGGCAGACGTCCTGCCCGAGGCTCGCGAAACCTATATCGACAACTACCTGAAGGCCACCCGTGAAACGGGCCGCCTGATGCTGTTTGCCTGCGACCAGAAGATCGAGCACCTCAACGGCGACTTCTACGGCGAGGGCATCGACCCGTCCGACAACGACCCCGAGCACCTGTTCGAGATCGGCTCGCAGGGCGTGTGCGGCGTCCTGGCAGGGCAGCGCGGCCTGATTGCGCGCTATGCGCCGGACTACCCCGAAATCAACTACCTGGTGAAGATGAACTCCAAGACCAACCTGGTCAAGACCAAGCAGGACGATCCCTATTCGCCCCAGCTCCACGAGCTCGAGGCCGTGCTGGCCATGCGCGAGGCAGGGTGCAACATCGTCGGCCTGGGCTACACCATCTACCTGGGCAGCGAGTACGAGTCCACGATGATGGCCGAAGCGGGCGAGCTGATCGCCGAGGCCCATGCCAACGGCCTGGTCGTCGTGCTGTGGATCTACCCGCGCGGCAAAGCCGTCGAGGACGAGAAGGATCCTGCGCTCATCGCCGGTGCTGCCGGCGTGGCCCTGTGCCTGGGCGCCGACTTCGTGAAGGTGAACCCGCCCAAGGAGGCAGACGGCAAGACCTCCGCGGAAAACCTCGCCATCGCCAGCCAGGCAGCGGGCCGCACGGGCCTGGTGTGCGCCGGCGGCAGCAAGGCCGACGCCAAGGACTTCCTGTCCAGCCTGCATGACCAGATCCACATCGGCGGCGCCTGCGGCAACGCCACGGGCCGCAACATCCACATGCGCAGCCTGGACGAGGCCGTGCGCCTGACCAAGGCCATCAGCGCCATCACGCTGTCCGACTACAGCGTCGACGACGCGCTGGCCGTGTTCAACGGCGAGAAGGAATTCGCCCTCTAAGCGCGCATTTCATCCCAAAGCGAAAGGACCGGTCGCAATCGACCGGTCCTTTTTCTTGTAGGGGTTTCGCGTTCCCAGGGCCAGGGGCCCAGCCTGCTACAGGCGCTCCTGTTCCAGCAGGTTCATGCCGCATGCCACGGTCAGGTTGCCGTTGCGCGTGCGGATGGCGTCCAGCAGCGGTTTTTCGTCGCGCGCGTCCTTGAGCGTGATGGTGTAGTGCAGCTGGTAGAGGCTGCCCATGTTGGTGGTCTTCGCCTCCACCAGCGAGCAGCGCGAGGTGTAGCGGCTGAACAGGTCGTCGAAGGCGCTGCCGTAGTCCAGGTCCTCGGGGATGGTCACGCGCAGGCTCTTGTCGGCGTTCTTGCTTGCGCGCCCGCCCAAAGGAGACAGCACGAAGGCGACGTTGGCCAACCCGACGACGACGGTGAACAGCACGGCCAGCGTCAGGTACCCCATGCCCGTCGCCAGGCCCACCGCCATCGCCAAGAACACCGCGCCGATGTCCTTGGCCGAGCCGGGGATGCTGCGGAAGCGCACCAGGTTGAACACGCCCATCACGGCGATGCCCGCGCCGATGTTGCCGTTCACGAGTGTGATGACCATCTGCACGATGATGGGAAGCAGGGCGAGCGTGACCACGAAGTTCTTCGTGTGCTCTTGGCGGAACATGTAGATGAAGGCGATGGCCACGCCCAGCGCCAGCGACACGAGCGAGCAAAGCAGGAACGTCGTGCCGGACAGGCTGGTGGTGGCGGCCTCCTCGGAGGTGGCAAGCACGCTGGTGAACATGGTGTCGAACATGGAAGCTCCTTTCGGTTATGCGCACGTGCGGGCGAGCGTCTTGCCGTGCAGGTCTTGTTGGGCGAGTGCGAATGCGGTGCCGTACTTGCTGAACGGCTGCGGGTAGGCGCCTACGGTGCTCAGTGCGCGCACGAGCCAGAGCGGGTAGGCGCCCGAGCACTTGATTTCCATGATGCGCATGTCCTCGGGCAGTATCAGGCGGCCTTCGGGTCCGGCCGCGAAGGTGAGGTTGCCGGTGCGGTAGCGCGGATGGAGGTCGAAGGTGATGCGCAGGGATTCGTCGTCGACGGCCGTCCAGGCCACTCGCTCGACGATGATCGCGAACGCGGGCGCCAGGTTCGGATGGCGCTGCACGCATGCCTCGATCTCGCGCCCGATCTGCTCGTCGACCTGCGCGCTGTGATGCATGGAGGAGCGGCTCGGCTCCAGCGGCCAGAGCGTGCTCGCACGTGCGAACGGCACGCCTTCCATCAGCGCGCATGCCCCGCGTGGGCTCATCTGCACGCGGCGCTTGTACACGATGCCCTTGAACTTCTTCTTCAGCTCCACGAACACGGGTCCCTGCGGGTCGTACGGACCATACGCGCGCAGCCGCAGCTTTTCCTTGTACAGCGGCTTTTCGAGCGAGCGGCTTATCAGGTCGTACTGGGGAGTGTCGTAGTAGATGCTCGTCACGGTGCTCTGCCCGAACCGGTCGGGCTGCACGCGCTGTCCGATCAGGTTCATGAGCTGTGTATACGTCTGCCCGTCGACCACGTACTTCTGCTCTTTGCGCTCGAAGGTGCCCGGGGTTGCGACGGTGCTTTCTGCGACCGCTGTGCCGGGGTTGATGGTGGAAATCGTCTCGCTCATTGCCGTCCTTTTCTGTCGAGGTCCGCGGCAGAAGATAGGAGCCGTTGCTTAAGCGAACCTTAAAGGATGCGAAAACGCCGCGGTGCTTTCAGGTTCGTTTCAGGGAAGTTGCTATCATTGATGCTGAACAACAGTCGAATCGCCCGCATGAGGCATGCGCGGCGCAGCGAAAGGTCGGCCTATGAAGGTGCTCGTAGTAGAAGACGATGTGCGCTTGGCAGAAGCGCTCGAGGCAATCATGAAAAACGCCAAATACCATGTCGACGTCGTGCACGACGGAGCCGACGGCCTGTCGTATGCCATGACCGGCAACTACGACGTGGTCGTGCTCGACGTGATGCTGCCCAAGATGAACGGCTTCGACGTGGTGAGCGAGCTGCGCCGCTGCAAGGTGGCCACCCCGGTGCTCATGCTCACCGCGCGCGATGCACTTGGCGACAAGGTGGGCGGCCTTGACTGCGGGGCGGACGACTACATGACCAAGCCGTTTGCGCCGGCCGAGCTGCTGGCGCGCCTGCGCAGCCTGACGCGCCGGCAGGGCGAGATGATCTTCGAGAAGCTGGAATACGGCGATATCAGCCTCGATTTGGAAAGCTGCGAGCTGTCCTGCAAGACGAAGAATATCCGGTTGAGCTACAAGGAGTTCTCGATCCTCAAGATACTGATGAGCAACCCGGGCCGCGTGATCAGCAAGGAGATGCTGATCGACAAGGTCTGGGGCGTCGACGCCATGGTCGAAGACAACAACGTCGAAGCCTACATATCCTTCCTGCGCAAGAAGATCGACTTCGTGGAAAGCGAGACGAAGATCGTCACGCTGCGCAAGGTCGGCTACCGGCTCGATTTCGAGGGTGCCGACCAGGGTGGCCCCGAAGACAGCGCCGAAGAGGAGTAGCGGTTCATGCAGGACAACCCGGGCAAGACGCTCAAGCGCTTCAAGTGGAAGTTCATCCTGGCAAACATGGTCTTTGCCGTGGTGGTGCTCGGCTCCGTCGTGGCCGTGGTGGCCTCGCTCACCCACGCCCAGCACGTGGAAGACGTCCACGACGCCCTGGGTGCACGCGTCGACATGGCCGTGAGCAGGATGGTCAAAGGCGCAGACCACAAGACCGAGATGGGCAACGTCGGCGCCGTGCGCGAGGGTGGCGTTCCCGAAGGCAATGCGCCTCAGGCGCAGGGTGGCACCGGCCAAGGCGCCACATCGTCTTCGGGCTCCACGGGATCGGATGCCTCCTCTTCGGCCGAGACCGGCAACCAGGGTACCGGTGGCGCGGCGACTGCTCCGACCTCGCCAGACGGGGTCGGGCAGGGCGAGCAGTCCGTGGGAGGGGAGCGCACGGGGCTTTCGCAACGGGCGCCGCGCGCGAGCGACAGCGACCAGTTCGTGGCCACGGCTCTCTACCTGGTGGATGCCGACGGGACGATCTTGGAAGAAAGCAACGAGGCGGTGCCCATCGAAGAAGAAGACCTTGCCGATGCGATCGATGACGCCTTGCAGGCCAAGCGCGAATACGGCATGGGGGATGTCAACGGGTACCTGGGCGACGTGAACCTGTACTACAAGGTCGCCCAGCTTCAAGACAGCTACATCATCGGCTTTGCGTCCGGCAGGTACGTCGACCGCGGCCTGGACGCGTTCCTGAGGACGATCCTGCTCGCATGCCTGGGTGCCATCGCGGCGTTCTTCCTGGTGAGCGTGGTGCTTTCTCGCTTCGTGGTCGGTCCCGTCGAGCAGGCGTGGAAGAAGCAGCAGCAGTTCGTTGCCGATGCCAGCCACGAGCTGAAGACGCCGTTGACGGTGATCATGGCGAACGACTCCATCCTGCTCAGCAACCCCGAAGCGACCATCGAATCCCAGCGGCAGTGGATCGAAAGCAACGAAACCGAAGCCCATGCCATGCAGGAGCTGGTCAACGACATGCTCTACCTGGCAAAGACCGACGCGCAGAAAAACCCCGTGGAACTGAGCACCGTGGACTTCTCGGGCCTGGTCAACGGCCAGTTGCTCCAGTTCGAGTCCGTCGCATTCGAAAAGGGCGTGTTCATCGACTCGACGGTGCAGGACGGGGTGTCCATCTACGGCGATGCGTCGCGCCTGCAGCGCCTGGTGGCCACGCTGGTGGACAACGCATGCAAGTACGTGGACGAAAACGGCAGCATCTGGGTGGACATGAGGTCCTTGGACAAAACCTGCGTGCTCAAGGTGCGCAACACCGGACCGGTCATCGACGCCGAAGACCAAGAGCACGTGTTCGACCGCTTCTTCCGCAGCGACAAGGCGCGCACGCGCGGCAGCGGAGTCGGCCTGGGGCTCTCCATCGCCAAGAGCGTGGTCGACGAGCACAAGGGCACGATACGGGTCGAAAGCACCGAAGAGCGAGGGACCACGTTCACCGTGGAGCTGCCGCTGCCCTAGGAACGGCGGTAGTCGCAGGAACATGGCGTGCCACCAGCGCTTGGTGCCGTGGGGTGCGCGCAAGTCCCCGTGTCAAACCATCGCATTGCTGTTATAATGGCATGCCGTGCCCGGGTGGCGGAATGGCAGACGCGGAGGTCTCAAAAACCTTTGTCGAAAGACGTGTGGGTTCGACTCCCACCCCGGGCACCATTCTTGGCAAAGCTTCCGTTTGCCGTTTCCCCGTTGGCAGGTTTCCTGCCGTCGTTGCCAAGCGTGGCAATATTGCGAAGTAGCACAAAAGCTGTTTCATTGCGGAATGGCCATTGCTACAATCACTCCGATTGTCCCCTGTGCGCAGCGCAGGGGGAAGCGAGGGAAGAGACGAAGGCGCCACGTGCCTGCTCCACTTGCGAGCAGGCATTGCAATGCGGAAGAAACGACGGATGGCAAGACACGCAAAGAACAACGAAGACGAAACGAACTGGCTGGATCAGCCGGACGAGTCCGACTCGACCATCGACGAGGGTGCCACGCAGGTGCTCGCGCCGGTCGCTGCACCCGTTGCCGACGCCTCGTGGCAGGCTGCACAGGACAACCCCGCATGGGCCGAGGCGCCCGCATACGTCAACTTCGATGCCAAGCCCAAGAAGAGCACCGCGAAGAAGATCGGCATCTTCTTCGCGGTGCTGCTCGCCCTGCTCGCCGTCCTGTACGCTGCAGGCGTGATCTTCTTCATGGGCCACACGTATCCCAACACCCGCATGGGCACGGTGGACGTGTCCATGAAATCCGAAAGCCAGATCGCCCAGATCGCCAACTCGATCATGGCGAACTACACGGTCACCACCACCGGCGACGGCGCTCATTTCGCGTTCTCGATGAAAGACGCCGGCGTGGAAGTGAACGGGGACCAGGTCGGGCGCAACGCGGTGTCCCAGGAGCCCGCGTGGCAATGGCCCGTCAACATCTTCAAGCGCTCGCACAACGTCAGCGACGCCTTGCTGCGCGACATCAACGCCGGCGGCCTCGAGCAGCTGGTGCGCGATTCCGTGGCCCAGTTCAACGAAACCGGCACCGACCCCGTCAACGCCAGCATCGTCTACGACAGCGCGCTGAAGGAGTTCATCGTCGATCCCGAAAAGCCCGGCACGAAGCTCAACCCCGACAAGGTCCTGGAGGCCGTCAACGAAGCGGTGTCCACGATGAGCGACACGGCCGTGCTCGACGAGGACGACTACGAAAAGCCCGCGCTGCTGCGCGACGACCCCGTGCTGCAAAACGCCGCGGCGACGGCGAGCTCGTACGTCAAGGCCGACATCGCGCTCGTGCTGGGCACCGATGCCGTGCCCGCGGGCACCATCAACGCCGACCAGACGTCGCAGTGGGTCGTGCTGGCCCCCGACTACACCGTCACCTTCAACGAGGAAGCCATGAACGAATGGCTCAAGGATTACGCCAACGGGCTCGACACCGTCGGAACCGAGCGCACCTACACCCGTCCCGACGGGGCCGTGTTCACCGTTTCCGGCGGCACCTACGGCTGGGAGGTCGACACGCCCGAGCTGGTCGCCCAGGTGCGCGAGGCCATCGTGCAGGGCGTGGACACCACCGTGACCGTGCCGTGCATCACCGAAGGCGCCACGTATCCGGGCAAGGGCCTGCCCGAGTGGGGCATGTACGTCGACCTGAGCCTGTCCGAGCAGCATGCGCGCTGCTACGACACGGCTGGACAGCTGGTGTGGGAATCCGACGTGGTCACCGGCACCCCCGATGGCAAGCACAACACCCCCACAGGCGTCTACTCGATCCTGAACAAGCAGAGCCCCGCCGTCCTGCGCGGCGAGATCTCCGTTGCGACCGGACAGCCCGAATACGAGACCGAGGTGGCCTTCTGGATGCCGTTCACCTACCAGGGCCACGGCTTCCACGACGCCACTTGGCAACCCGCATTCGGCGGCGCGCGCTTCTCGCAGGGCTGGGGCAGCCACGGCTGTGCCAACCTGCCCTACGATGCCGCTGCCTCGCTGTTCAACATCATCAACATCGGCAACGCCGTGGTGGTTCACGACTAACCGCGCCTCCCACGGTATACTACGGCGCGGGAGGAAGCCATGAAGTCGTTGCTGCCAAGCCCGGCGATAGCCATCGTCGGCCGCCATAATTCGGGAAAGACCACGCTGATCGAGAAGCTCATTGCCCATCTGGTGGCAACGGGCTTGGACGTGGGCTCGGTGAAGCATCACGGGCATGCTGGGTTCGACATCGACATCCCCGGCAAGGACTCCTACCGCCATCGCCAGGCGGGCGCGTCCGAGACCGTGATCGCCTGTCCGGGGCAGATGGCGCTCATCCGCACCACGCCGGGCGAGATGGAGTGCTCCGAAATCGTTTCGATGATGCCCGGGCACGACCTGGTGCTGGTCGAGGGCTATCGCAAGAGCGGCCTGCCCACGATCGAGGTCATGCGCGCGGGCAACCCGGCCGACGAGCAGGTGGCTGCCGCGTTTCGCGAGGCGGCGGTGCGCGGAGACGGGCTGGACGTGGACTTCGTCCAGCAGGGACGCGCGCGCCAGTTCGGGTTGGTGTGGCACGCGCAGGCCAGCCTGGCCAGCGCCGATGCGCAGGGCGGGTCGGACGTGGACCAGAAGATGCCCACGGCTCACACGATGGCCGTCGTCACCGACATCCCCCAGGCGCGCGAAGCGGCCCGCATCTTCGGCATCGACTGCTTCGGACTCGACGACATCGAGGGAATCTGCCGCTTCCTGACGGCGCGCATCGCCCGGCCGCGTGTGAGCGTGGTCGTCCAGGCGGGTGGCGAAAGCAGGCGCATGGGGCAGAGCAAGGCAACGGTGAAGCTGGCCGGACAGCCCCTGGTGGAGCGGTTGGTCGAGCGCATGCTGCCGGTTGCCGACGAGATCCTGGTAACCACCAACGAGGAGCCGGAGCTGCGCTTTTTGCACGACGTCTTCCCGGATGCGAACATCCGCCTGGTTCCAGACGTGCTCGATCGACGCGGCGCGCTGTCCGGTGCGCTGACGGCGCTCGAGCATGCCACCTACGACTACGTGGCCATGGTGGCCTGCGACATGGTGTTCGCCAGCCCCCGCCTGGTTGCGGCCGAGTGCGCCGAGCTCAACACCAGCGGGGCGGATTGCGTGGTGCCGGTGAACAAGCACGGCTTCGAGCCGCTGCACGCCGTGTACTACCGCCCGCACGTGCTTCCGGTGGTGCGCCGCTTGACGGAAGCGGGCGAATCGCGGCTGCAGTCCATCTTCGAGCACCTGGACGTATGCGCGTTCCCACAGGCGCGCGTGCTGGAGGCCGAGCCTGCCGGCGGGTGCTTCATCAACGTGAACACGCCCGAAGAGCTCGCCCAAGTGGAGAGAAACTACCTGTCCGAATAGCTTGCCAGCGCGCAATTTCGGCTCTCGCGACAGGCCTCGATCGCCCCTGTAGACAGGGTGTCACCGTCCAAACAAGCAATGCGTCCCTACCGTTCACGGGGATTACTAGGCACGGCCGTCGGAAATTGCTACTATTTGAGTCATATATATAGTGCGAAGGCGAGAAGGGAGGTTCAGTTGATGAATCTCACAAGACGTGGCTTCTTCAAAGCCACAGCACTGGCGTTTGCGGGGAGCATGGCATACGAGCTGTCTGCCCAGTCGCAAGCGTTTGCCGTTGACCTTCACAATGGGGAATGGAAACTGGTAAACACCGAAGAGTACACCAACATCTGTTGCTACTGCTCGGGTGGGTGTGGTTCCATTGTTTCCGTTCGCGATGGTGAAGTCATCAACGTGGAAGGCGATCCCGATCATCCCATCAACGAGGGCTGCCTGTGTCCCAAGGGCGCGGCCATGTTCCAGCTGCGCAACATCGTTGATCCGGCGACGAACGAGGTCGTGCACAACCCCGAGCGTAGGACCACTCCCATGGTGCGCCGTCCCGGTGCCACCGAATGGGAGGAGATCAGCTGGGAAGAGGCCATCGAAGGGGTGGCCCGCCGCGTGAAGGACACGCGCGATGCCACGCTCATCGAAAAGGAGAACGGCATCACCGTCAACTACACGCCTGCCATCGGCAGCTTGGGCGGCAGCCAGCAGAACTCCGAAGAGGAGTACCTGATCCTGAAGATGATGCGTTCGCTGGGCCTGGTGGCGATCGACAACCAGGCACGTGTTTGACACAGCTCCACGGTTGCCGGTCTGGCGCCTTCATTCGGTCGCGGCTCGATGACGGGTCACTATTGCGACTTCAAGAACGCTGATGTCATCCTTACCAGCGGTTCCAACAACCTCGAGAATCATCCGGTATCCAGCAAATGGGTGCAGCGCGCGCTCGACGCGGGCGCCACGTGGATCGTGGTGGACCCCCGCTTCACGCGCACGGCTTCGCAGGCCGACATCTACTGCCCCATCCGCCCGGGCACCGACATCGCCTTCTACGGCGGCATGATCAACTACATCATCGAAAAGGACTTGTGGCAGCACGAGTACGTCGAGCATTACACCAACGCCACGTTCATCATGGACGAAGGCTACAGCTTCGATCCCGAAACCGGCTTCTTCAGCGGGTGGGACGAATCGAAGAAGGCCTACGACAAGCACACGTGGCACTACCAGGTGGAAAGCGAATCCGAGTGGGACACCTCGGAGGGCGGCTCGTTCGCATGGGTCAAGGATCCCGGCGTGCCCGAGTTCACGCCCCCCAAGGTGCAGGTGGCCCGCAAGGATCCCACGATGCAGGATCCGCAGTGCGTGTGGCAGCTGATGAAGAAGCACTACAGCCGCTACACCATCGAAAAGGTGTGCGAGACCTGCGGCATGGACGAGGACACCCTCATCCAGGTCTACGAGGCCTACGCATCCACCGGCGCCCCTGAAAAGGCGGGCACCATCCTGTACGCACTGGGCCAGACCCAGCACACGTACGGCACGAACAACACGCGCATCATGACGCTGGTGCAGCTGCTCCTGGGCAACGTGGGCGTGGCAGGCGGCGGCCTGAACGCGCTGCGCGGCGAGCCCAACGTGCAGGGTGCCACCGACATGGCCATGCTCGTGTTCGACTTCCCGGGCTACCTGCGTTGGCCCAACGTGTCCGAGTCCCCGAACCTGCGCGCCTGGTGCGAGTCGCAGACCTACTACGGCGGCTTCTACACCAACAAGCCCAAGTTCATGGTTTCGGCGCTCAAGGAATGGTTCGGCGAGCATGCCACCGTCGAGAACGACTACGGCTACGACTGGCTGCCGAAGATTCCCAAGAACGGCGGCGACTACACCACGATGGGCACCTTCCATCTGATGGACGCCGGCACGATGAAGGGCTACTTCGCCTGGGGCCAGAACCCCGTCGTGTCCGACCCGAACTCGGCGTTCAACCGCCGCGCCATGGCCAACCTGGAATGGCTGGTCGTTGCCGACTGGGTCGAGACCGCCACGGCTTCGTTCTGGCGCGCTCCCGACATGAAGCCCGAAGACATCCAGACCGAAGTCTACTTCCTGCCTGCGGCGCTCATCTACGAGAAGAGCGGCACCATCGCCAACTCCGGCCGCTGGCTGCAGTGGCGCTACAAGGCCGTCGAGCCGGTGGGAGAGGCCAAGCCCGACTACGAGATCGCCGACATGCTGTGGACGAAGATCGTCGAGCTGTACAAGGCCGAAGGCGGCCCGAGCGCCGAAAGCATCCTGAACGTGAAGTGGGACTACTACGTGGACGGCAAGATCGACCCGCGTCCCGTCGCATGGGCGTTCAACGGCTACAAGGTTGCCAGCTCCGACATGAAGTCGGCCAAGATGGACCTGCTGCCTGCGTTTGCCCAGCTCAAGGCTGATGGCTCCACGGCATGCGCCATCTGGATCTACGGCGGTTACTACAACAACTCCGACGCCCCGCTCGACCCGGCAGCCCAGCCGGTGGGCCGTCGCGAGCACGACGATCCCGGCGAGCTCGGCCTGTACCCGAAGTGGGCGTTCAGCTGGCCGGCCAACCGCCGCATCATCTACAACCGCGCGTCGGCCGACGCCAACGGCAAGCCGTGGAACCCCAAGCGCGTGCTGGTGGAATGGAACGGCACGGAATGGGCCACGCGCAACGACGTGCCCGACTTCGTGTTCCAGACGGCCAATGCCGACGGCACGAACACGCCGGTTGCCCCCAACGACAACGCGTTCTTCATGAAGCCCGAGCAGCACGCCAACTTCATCAGCTACGGTTTGGCCGATGCAGCGCTGCCCGAGCACTACGAACCGTTCGAGAGCCCCACGAAGAACACCTTCAACGCGCTGCAGAATTCGCCGTTGATGAAGTTCGCCGACCATCCCTCGGCCAAGAAGGGCGACTTCGGCGAGTTCCCCATCGTGGCCACCACCTACTCGATCACCGAGCATTGGCAGACCGGCGCGCAGACGCGCATGTGCCCTGCGCTCAACGAGATCGCCCCGCGCCAGTTCATCGAGATGAGCATGGAGCTCGCCGAGGAAAAGGGCATCAAGAACGGCGACGAGGTCATCGTGTGGAACAACCGCGGCGAGGTGCGCTTGAATGCGCTGGTCACCGCGCGCTTCAGGCCGCTGACGGTCAACGGCGAAACCATCCACCAGGTCGGCATGATCCATCACTGGGACTGGACGAACATGTTCTCGACCGGCGAGGTGGTCAACGACCTCACGCCCAACGTAGGCGACCCCAACAGTTTCATCCCCGAGTTCAAGGCATTCCTCGTGGATGTCAAGAAGGCATAGGAAGGAGGCGGTATCCATGGCTGAAAAGGCAATTATGTTCGATTCTTCGCGCTGCTCTGCCTGCAAAGGCTGCCAGGTGGCGTGCAAAACCTGGAACCTGCTTCCGTCCCCCATCGAGCTGAATTCTCAGAAGTGGTCGGGGACCCTGCAGAATCCACCCGACCTCGACGAAAACACGCGTCTGGTCATCAGCTTCGACGAGAAGCCGCGCGAGAAGTACGGCGTGGACTGGGCGTTCGGCCGCCGTGGCTGCAGCCATTGCACCGACGCGCCGTGTGTGCAGGTGTGCCCTTCGGGCTGCATGCACAAGGACGAGGAAACCGGCTTCGTCATCTTCGACACCGATCTGTGCACTGGCTGCCAGTACTGCCACATGGCGTGCCCCTTCGACGTGCCCCGTTACCACAACGTGGGCCTGTCGGGCTACAACATCACGGTGAACAAGTGCACCGCCTGCATCGACCGCGTGCGCAACGACCGCGCGCCGGCGTGCGTGAGCACCTGCCAGCCTGGCGCTCTGATGTTCGGCGACCGCGATGAAATGCTCAAGATCGCGCACGAGCGCGTGGATCTGCTGAAGGAAAAGGGCTTCGAAGCGGCGCGCGTCTACGGCGAAAACGAGATGGGCGGCTTGCACACGCTGCGCGTGCTGAAGTACCCCATCGAGCAGTACGGCCTGCCCGAGAACCCGCAGACCAGCCCGCTGCTCGGCGCCATGGGCTGGATGAAGCCCATCCTGGGCGTCGGTGCGGTGGCACTGGTGGGCGGTCTGGGCATCTCGTTCCTGACCGGCTTGGGCTACCATCGCGACGAAATGCGCTACGACGAGGTCAACCACGACATCATCGATGTGGACACCGGCGAGACGATCCGCCACATCGACAAAGAGGCAGGTGAGCGATAATGGCAACGAAACGCTTCATCAAACGTCATTCCCTGCAAACGCGTCTGACCCACGGCACCGTCGTGTTCTCGTGCATCTGGCTGATGATTTCGGGCCTGTTCATCTTCGTGCCCCCGCTGGCCGCTGCGGCTCCCGGCGTGGCGCAGTTCATGAGGGTGACGCATCGCATCGTCGGCACCATCTTCATCCTGGTGCCCATCATCAGCGCCATCGCTGCACCCGGCGGTTTCAAGGCGTTCTTGGGCAAGTACTTCACCAAGTGGACGCCCGAGGACTTCGAATTCATGAAGAAGTTCGTGCCCTACATGCTGGGCCCCAAGCGCGTGCACATGCCCGACCAGGACGAGGTCAAGTCCGGCCAGCGCGTTGCCGACGGCATGCTCATCCTGGGCGGCATCGCCATGGGCGTTTCCGGCCTGGTGCTGTGGCTGGGCACGAGCGTGTTCGCGGCTTCGCCCGGCACGATCGCGGTCATGCGTTTCATCCACGACCTGTTCTTCATGGTGCTCGTGGTGTTCGTGGCCGCCCACTTCTACCTGGGTTCGGGCATCTTCCAGCCCTACCGCGGTACGCGCAAGCTCATGTTCGGCAGCGGCGAAGTGCCCGAGTCCGACGCGCTGTACCACTGGGGTTTCTGGGCCCGCGAGGAAATCGAGAAGGGCGAAAACGTTGTGGAGAGGGAAGTGTAACCTCTGCCCCTTTCGCGCACACAGCAGCGGGAGCGGTCTTGCCGCTCCCGCTTCGTTTAAGGAAACAAGGAGTTTTCATCCATGGACATGAAAGCAATCGACCGGGCCATCGAGCGCTATGCGCAGGACGGCGACGATCAGGACAAGGCACGCTTCGAGTTCTTCCGCGGGCTGTGGCAGATCCAGCAGGACGAGGCCGAGCGCATCGGCGCGGATGGCTACGAGGCGGCTGGCGACGAAGAGCTCGAGAAGCAGTACTGGGACGAGGTGCCGGCGTTCCGGGAAAACCCGGTGGCCATCGATGCCGACGAGTTCGCCCGCACGTGCGGCCTGGTCGCCGACTACATGGCGCAAAACGCCGGGCTTGCCGACGAAGTGGCCGGCGTCCTGCGCGACTACGACTGGAAGGCCTTCGCCGCGAAGGCCCCGCTCGACCTTGCGGGCAGCGACCCGGCCGGCTTCGTCGAGGCCTGTCTGGGCGCCATCGACGACTACGAACTGGACTCGTCGTGTCCCGCATCGGTGTTCATGATGGTGCCGTCGTTCGCCGTGCGCTCCTACCTGCAGCCTGCTGCCGAAAAGCTCAAGGATGGTTTCAAGGCGGCACGTGCCAACCAGCTCTACCACGGCAAGCCGCTGCGCTGCCCGGCGTGCGGAGCTCCCGCCAGCGCCTCTTCGGTGGCGTCGGGCACCGACATCGAAAGCCACGACCGCATCCTGTACTGCGGGTTGTGCGGCACCACCTGGGAATTCGAGCGCATCCGCTGCGCATGCTGCGGGTCGCAGAACCAGGGCAAGCTGCACTGGTTCCACATCGAAGGCGACGCTGCGCACCGCCTGCACAACTGCGAGGAATGCGGCGACTACATGCGCACGGTGTTCCAGGACGACCTGGGTGCGGCGGTGGTCATGGAAGTGGAGGACGTGGCCATGGCGCGCCTGGACCACGTGGCGCTGGACCCCCGTTTCAGGCAATAGCAGCCACTTCGTAGAGCAACGTTGAGCTTGCGGCCACGCAGGCTGCTTTTTCGCGCGCTCGTGGTATGATTGCTAGCTGCTTGCGATAAGGAAAGAAGGTACCATGCCCAACCAGATACTCTATGGAGAAGACGTCCGCGCGAAGATGCTCACGGGCGTGAACAAGCTTGCCGACGCCGTGCGGGGCACGCTGGGACCGGCCGGGCGCTACGTGCTGGTTCAGCAGAAGAAGGACAAGCGCCATCCGCTTACCACCAACGACGGCGTCACCATCGCCGAGGCCATCGATCTGGCCGACCCTGCCGAGAACATGGGTGCCCAGATGCTGAAGAAGGTGGCCAGCAGCGCCAACGAGTACGCAGGCGACGGCACGACCACGGCCACCATCCTGGCCCAGACCATCATCGTGGAAGGCAACCGCAACGTCATGGCGGGCGCCGATCCACTGGCCATCAAGCGCGGCATCCAGGGTGCAGGCGATGTCGCCACCAATGCGATTGCCGAGCTTGCACAACCGTGCGACACCCGCGACACGCTCGAGCAGGTCGCGGTCATTTCGAGCGAGGACCCGCTGATCGGCAAGCTCGTGGCCGATGCCTACGATGCCGTGGGCGCCGGCGCCACGGTGACGATGGAGGACTCCGGCGACCTGACCACGTCGCTGCGCATCGTCGAGGGCATGCAGATCAACCAGGGCTTCCTGCTGCCCCAGATGGCGGAGGACCTGGAGCACATGACGCTCGAGCTCACCGACGTGTGCGTACTGGTGACCGACGAGAAGATCACCGACACGCGCGCATTCCTGAACATCATGGAGCAGGTGGTGTCGGCAGGCAAGGCGCTGCTGGTCATCGCCGACGAGATGGACCGCAAGGCCCTGGGCACGCTGATGTACAACATCGGCCACGGCGCCATCAAGGGCGTGGCCATCAACCCGCCGGGCTTCGCCGAGATCCGCAAGCTCTACCTGGACGACATCGCCCTGTACACGGGCGCGACGCTGATCAGCCGCGAGCTGTTCGGCTACCAGCTCTCCGACGTCACGCTCGACATGCTGGGCACGGCCGAAAAGGTGCGCGTCGAGCTGAAGAACACGGCCATCATCGGCGGTGGCGGCGACCCGGATGCCATTGCCAGCCGCATCGGCGACCTGCGCCGTCAGGCCGAAGACACCACCGACGAGTTCGATCGCGTGCGCCTGCGCGAGCGCCTGTCGTACCTGGACGCCGGCGTGGGCCTGATCCGCGTGGGCGGGGCGAGCGATGCAGAGGTGCGCGAACGCCGTCTGCGCGTGGAAGACGCCATCAACGCCGCGCGCGCAGCCGCTGCCGAGGGCATCGTGCCCGGCGGTGGCGCCACGTACCTGGACATCATCCCGCAGGTGCGCGAGTACGCCGAATCGCTCGAGGGCGACGAGGCCCTGGGAGCGCGGATCGTGCTGCGCGCCCTGGAGCAGCCGGTGCGCCAGATCGCCGAGAATTCCGACATCGAAGGCGACATCGCCATCGCCCGCATCCGCGAGTTGGGCAGCGGGTACGGCTACAACGCGTCGACCGGCGAGTACTGCAAGATGATCGAGGCCGGCGTCATCGACTCGGCGAAGGTGAGCCGCCTGGCACTCGAGTGCGCCGTCAGCGCCTCGTCGGTCATGCTCACCACCGAAACCGGTGTGACGGAAATCAAGTAGCGCCGGGCTGCGCCAAGGGCCTCCTTGGCACGATCGGAGCCTGACATAAAGGTGTTTCAGCGCCCGGGACCGCAGATGAGGTCCCGGGCGCTGGGGGTTTCTCTGGTGTTTGTCCACGGGCATCGAACGCGCTGGATGTCGTGATATACTATCGACCTGCTTTAGCACACTAAAGTGGCAAAGAGCGTCGCGAGGGTGCTGCAGACGTGCCGCGGCACGTATGTTCAAGGTGGGAAAGGGAAGGATGACCATGAACAAGAAGATCGTTTCCATGATAGTTGCGGCCTTGGCCGCGTGCATGCTGGCGTTCGTGCTGGCGGGCTGTGCGGGTGGAGGCTCGTCGTCGAGCAGCGCCGCATCCTCGTCTGCGTCCGGCGCCGCCGAAGGAACGCTGGTCGTTGGCTTCGACAGCGCGTATCCGCCCTATGGCTACGTGGGCGACAACGGCGAGTACACCGGCTTCGACCTGGACCTCGCCCAGGAAGTCTGCAAGCGCAACGGTTGGGAGTACAAGGCCGAGCCCATCGACTGGGACGCCAAGGACGCCCTGCTGGGTAGCGGTTCGATCACCTGCATCTGGAACGGGTTCACCCTCGAAGGCCGCGAAGGCAAGTACGAGTTCAGCGAGCCCTACATGCTCAACGAGCAGGTTGTCGTGGTGAAGAAGGGCAGCGACATCAAGACGTTCGACGACCTGAAGGGCAAGACCGTCATGACGCAGGTCGACTCCGCCGCCCTGGACGTGCTCGAAGGCGACGACTACAAGGACCTGTCCGCTTCTCTGGCCGGTGGCGCTCCGCAGACCATCAGCGACTACAACAACGCGTTCCTGCAGCTTGACAGCGGCGCGGTTGACGCCGTGGCATGCGACCTGTCCATCGCCGCGTACCAGATCTCGCGCACCGGCGACAAGTACGAGCAGCTTTCCGAGCCCTTGTCGTCCGAGCACTACGCCGTCGGCTTCAGCCTGGGTCAGAAGGACCTGGCCGAGACCGTGACCAAGACGCTCAAGGAAATGTACGAAGACGGCACCGTCGAGAAGCTGTGCGAGAAGTACGCCGACGAGGGCCTGTCCTTCGACAACTGGGTGCTCAAGTAAGGTTTTGTACGCAGTAACGCATTCGGGAGCATCGTGGAATTTGCAACTATGATGAGCCTTCTGGGCTCGGGCTTGATTCTGACGCTTCAGATTTTCGTGGTGACGCTCATCGGCAGCCTGCCGTTGGGCGTCATCATCGCGCTGTGCCGCATGAGCAGCTTCAAGCCGCTGGCCTGGATCACGCGGGCGTACATCTCGTTCATGCGCGGCACGCCGCTGATGCTGCAGCTGATGGCGCTGATGTTCGGCCCCTACTACCTGCTGGGTTTGGAGCTGGGCAGTGACTGGAAGTTCTGGGCGTGCGACATCGGCTTCATTCTGAACTACGCCGCCTACTTCGCCGAGATCTACCGCAGCGGCATCCAGAGCATTCCCAGGGGGCAGTACGAGGCGGCCGAGGTGCTGGGATATTCGCGTAGCCAGACGTTTATGAAGATCGTGCTGCCGCAGGTGATCAAGCGCATCCTGCCTGCGATGGGCAACGAGGTCATCACGCTGGTGAAGGACACGTCGCTGGCCTTCGTGCTGGGAGTGATGGAGATGTTCACGCAGGCCAAGGCCATCGCGGCCAGCCAGGTGAGCATGCTGCCCTACATCATCGCGGCGGCCATCTACTGGGGCTTCACGATGGTGGTCGAGTTCCTGCTCAGCCGTGCCGAAAAGAAGCTCGACTACTACCACGATTAACGTAAGGATGTGTGTGTCGTGTCCGACGTCCAGCCGCTGGTAAGCATACGGGATGTGCACAAGAGCTTTGCAGGAAACCACGTGCTCAAGGGCATCACGTTGGAGGTCATGCCCAAGCAGGTGGTTGCCATCATCGGCGCGTCGGGCGGAGGCAAGTCCACGCTGCTGCGCTGCGCCACGCTGCTCGACCGCTTCGACGCAGGTTCTTTGCGCTACGGCGACCTGGTCGTGGCCGAGGACAAGGACGGCACGGCGGTCTACGGCGGCAAGGACGTGCTCAAGGAAGCCCGCTTGCGCTTCGGGCTGGTGTTCCAGAACTACAACCTGTTCCCGCATTACTCCGTGATGAAGAACATCATGGACGCGCCGATCAACGTGCAGAAGCGTCCGCGCGCGGAAGTGGAAGAGCAGGCGCGCGGCCTGTTGGCACGCATGGGGCTGGAAGGCAACGAGAACAAGGTGCCCTGCGAGCTTTCCGGTGGCCAGCAGCAGCGCGTGTCCATCGCACGCGCCCTGTGCATGAACCCCGAGATCCTGTACTTCGACGAGCCCACCAGCGCGCTCGACCCCGAACTCACCCAGGAAGTGCTCAAGGTCATCCGCAACCTTGCCGAGCAGCATATGACGATGGTGATCGTCACGCACGAGATGGCGTTCGCGCGCGATGTGGCCGACCATATCGGGTTCATCGACGGCGGGGTCATCGTGGAGCAGGGTACTCCCGACCAGGTGATCAACAACCCCCAGCACAACCGCACGAAGGCGTTCCTGAATCGCTACGAAGACTAGCGTGGTATCCTGAACTTCCTTCATCAGTAAACGAAGAAGGGGGTTTGCATGTCGGGCATCACCAAAGGCGAAGACGGCGTCTACCGCTGGGCGTACGAGTTCAGTCTGTACCGCAACCCCGTCATCCTGTTTACCATACTCAAGATCTTCGGCGCCCTTCTGGCCATCGGCTTCGCGCTGATGCTTGCTGCGGTGTTCAAGGAATACGTGCAGGGGTACAGCGACATGGGCGATGTTCTGGACACGGTGCGTGTGGCCGGCATCTTCGTGCTGTTCTTCCTGGGGCTTGTCCTGGCGGGATACTTCCTGTACGCCGCGATGCAGGGTGGCGTGTACTGCGTGCTGTTCGAGATGGACGAGGAAGGCGTGGTGCATCGGCAATTCGACAAGCAGGTGAAGAAAGCCCAGGTGGTGTCGCTGATCAACGTGCTCGCCGGCATTGCGGGCCGCAGCCCCACGCAAGTGGGCATCGGGCTCACGTCGGCGCGCAGTCAGATGTCGTCTACGTTTGCCAGTGTGAAGAGCATCAAGGGCATGCGGCGGTTCGAAACCATCAAGGTCAACGAGCCCTTGGGCAAAAACCAGGTGTACGTGGATAAAGACGACTACGACTTCGTCTACGACTACATTGTCGAGCATTGCCCCCAGGCCCGCGTAAAGTAACCCCAATCCCCACGTGTGGTGGTTTCCCCACGGTCCCGGCCGCATGGTGTGGAGCGGTCAAAACATGAACCAGGGGTCTGACTGTCGGTCGCCTGATTCCGGTTGACTTGCCAGCATCTCAAGCCCGCAGATCACCCATGGCGAAACAGCGAGCACGCGCCTGGCGAGTGCGATAGGCCCGCTCCAAGCGCGGCGCTGTGCTTCGCACGCGCAAGCGCAGGTAGGGCCTAGCGTGCCGCCAGGTGTGCGCGCAGCGTCGCAGCGCCTCAAACGAAAAACGCCGTTCGTTAGAACGGCGTAACAGATATGGTGGAGATGATGGGGATCGAACCCACGGCCTCAGCGTTGCGAACGCTGCGCTCTCCCAACTGAGCTACATCCCCGAGGCTGTTGCCGCATGCGCGGCAGAAGGTATTGTGCCTGTATGCGTGGCGGTTGTCAAACACCAGGGGCAAGAATTCGGGAATCGCGCACAGTGCGGGGCGCCGGTGTGGGGTGCATAGCCGCAGGTGACGCGTCGAAAAGCCGTCTTATGGCTTCTTTCCCAACTGTCCTGTTCGCTATGGGGTTCTGTGGCAGAATATACGTTTGAACAATAAGCGACGTGACAATCGAAAGCGAGGAAGCGTGAACGCAGCAACGAAGAAACGTCTTATCATCGTGACGATCGCCATCGTGATGGTGCTTGCCGTCATCTTGGCAGTGGTGGGAGGCGGAAGCGCCGCTAAGGCCATCAGCCTGGAGCAGGCGGCAAGCGGTGAATTCAACGACCAGCGCATCCAGGTGACGGGCAACGTGGTCGCAAATTCCTACGAGACCAGCGAGGATGCGATCAGCTTCAAGATCTACGATTCCGAGGCCGAGCAGGACAAGCAGGACATCACGCTCGACGTGGTGTACGAAGGCGGCGTTTCGGCAACGTTCGGAAACGACGTGACCGCCATCTGCACGGGCAAGATCGGCGACGACGGCGTGTTGCGCTGCAACGAGCTGGTGACCAAGTGCCCCAGCAAGTACGAAAGCGGCACGGAGGCGCTGGAGGTTGCTCGGATGCTGGATTACGGCGATGCGATCGTCGACAAGCCGGTGAAGGTTCGCGGCACGGTGGTGCCCGGCACGCAGCGCGCTGCCGGTTCCGACGAGCGCTTCCAGCTGGCTGACGGCACAGATGCCTCCGTCAAAGTCGGTGTCGCATTCGACGGTGCGCTTTCGGATGACACCATCGCCGACGGCGCGAAGCTGGTGCTCACCGGCAACATGAACAAGCAGGGCATGTTCTGCGCCACCAACGTCTCCATCGAGGAGTAGTCCATGGCCGCTGTGGGATTGATCGGCCTGCTCATCTCGTTTGCGGGCATCGTCGTTTCGGTCGTGTGCCTGCTGGCGGGCCTGCTGAGCTCGTCTGCCGCCAGGAACAAGGAAGAAGGCAAAGGCTCCATGCTGACGTGGGCCGGGCACGTGGGCGCGATCGTCGCGTTCGCGGCACTCACGTTCTGCTGCCTGCTGATGGTCTACTGCTTCGTCACGGGCGACACGAGCATCGAATACGTCGTGAAGGGCACCAGCCACAACCAGGGACCCTTGGGCACGTTCTACCGTGTGGCCGGCCTGTGGGAGGGCCGCGAGGGCTCGCTGATGTTCTGGGCCTGGCTGATTTCGGTGTTCGGCGTGGTGATGGCCGTGCGCAACATGCGCAAGCTCGAGCGCCTGGACAGCGTGGCCCTGATCGTTATGATGGCCGTGCTCGCCGGTTTCTTGGGCATCATGCTCTTCTCGGAAGACAACAGCCCCTTCGTGGCGATGGACCCCAAGTACTTCGATGCGGACGGCAACCTCACGGGGGCCGCCGCCTTGTGGGGAATGAACGCCCTGCTCGAGCACTGGGCAATGGCCGTGCACCCGCCGGCGCTGTTCATCGGCTATGCCGGCATGACGGTGCCGTTCGCCTATGCCATTGCCACGCTGGTGGTCAACGACACCAGCGACGCGTGGGTGGTCCGTTCGCAGCGTTACACGCTGTTTTCCTGGTGGTTCCTCGGCATAGGCATCGGCTTGGGCGCTGTGTGGGCCTACGTGGTGCTCGGCTGGGGCGGCTACTGGGGCTGGGACGCGGTCGAGAACGCGAGCCTGCTGCCGTGGCTGGTGGGCCTGGCCCTGATCCACAGCATGACCGTGTACCGCCAGCGCGGTGCGTTCAAGCGCTGGTCCATCATGTGCGCGGCGCTTGCCTTCTCCTTCGTCATCACGGGAACCTTCATCGCCCGTTCGGGTCTGATCGAATCGGTCCATGCGTTCACGGGCGATCCGGTGTCGCTCTACCTGTTCGGTGCGCTCATCGTGCTGTCGCTGGTGGTTGTCGCCGGTGGCGTGATCACGCGCTGGAAGGCGTTCGCACCGGCCGACGCGAGCGACGAAGAGCTGGGAAGCCTGATGTCGCGCGATGCCGCGTATTACTTCAACAACGTGATCATGGTGGTCTTCGCGTTCCTGGTGTGCTACCTGACGGTGTCGAGCGCGCTGCCCAGCTGGCTGCCGTTCGGCGGCTCGTCGCTGTCGGCGGGCACGTACAACGCCGTGGCGCGTCCGCTGGGCGTGCTGTACTGCCTGGTGCTGGCGGTGTGCCCCCTGCTGAGCTGGGCGACCACCTCGCGCAAGCAGTTCTTCAAGCGCGCCAAGATTCCCGCAATCTTGGCGGGCATCTTGTTCGCAGTGCTGATGGTCTACCTGGTCACCACGCTGTGGCCCGCCTACGACATGGCAATCGCGGCGGGTGGAACGAAGGCCGAAGGCCTGGCGAGCGAAGGCCCTGCCTGGTACTACAAGGGCCTTGCGGCCGTGGGCTTCGCAGTGGCCAGCCTGGTGATATTCAACTCGCTGTACATGATGGGCTGCCGGGCCTCCGCCTGGGGCAAGTCGCATGGCGTGAGCACGCCCGTGGCCCTGTTCAAGATGATTCCCGGCCATGTGTCCACGGTGGGTGGCTACATCGCCCATGTGGGCATCGGCGTGATTCTGATCGGCCTGATCGGCTCGTCGATGTTCATCACCGAGCGCTCGGGTTATATCGAATACGAGGCGACCAGCGATACGGCGGCGCCGTTCACGGCTGGCGGCTACACCCTGCGCTACACGTCCAACAACATCGCCGACGATGGGCGCAACATGCACTACACCGTCGAGTTCGACGTCTACCGGGGCGACGAGTACGTGGGCCACGTGACGCCCAGCATGGAAATGGTCAAGGACACCCAGCAGACGAAGAGCAACGCGGGCATCATCTCCATGCCCACGCACGATCTGTTCGTGGTGTACAAGGGCGTGAACAGCATCGGGCACTTCAGCGTGGATGTGCGCGTGAACCCGCTCATCGGGTTCGTGTGGGCCGGCTTCGGCCTGCTGATGCTGGGTATCGCCATTGCCGCACTGGGTAGGCGCAAGCCCAAGGGCGACGAAGCGGAGGCGCTGCCGGAAGCCTGCGACGACCCTTGCGATGCCGCACAGGACGAGCCTGCCGAGGGCGAGCCGGTTGAAAGCGAACCCGCGCAAGAAGACCCCGCCGGAGACGAACCCGCGCAAGACGATGCGCGGGAAACGGAAGGCTCCTAGCGTATCATGGCCGAGCAGTGCGACAAGGACCTGGCCAAGGTGAGCGATGCCGACGCCATCGTGCTCGACAACGTGAGCAAGGTCTTCGGCGACCGGCATGCCGTGGACGGTTTGTCGCTTGCGCTTCCGCAGGGCGCGTTCCTGTCGATCTTCGGTCCCAACGGCGCGGGCAAGACCACGCTGCTGCGCATGCTCGCCACGCTGTCGCGCCCGACCGAAGGCACGATCAGCGTGCTGGGCATCGACCTGAAGGAGCATCCCGACGAGGTGCGCGAGCACATCGGGCTGATCTCGCACAATTCCATGCTCTACGCCGACCTTTCGGCAGAGCAGAACCTGATGCTCACGGCACGCCTGTACGGCATCGCCGACCCGCGTGAGCGTGTGGACCAGATGCTCGATGCCGTGGAGCTGTCCCACCGCCGCCTGGACGTGGTGCGCACGTTTTCGCGCGGCATGACGCAGCGGCTGAGCATCGCCCGCGCGATGCTGCACGATCCCGAAGTGGTCTTTCTGGACGAGCCGTATTCGGGCCTCGACCCCCATGCGGTCGAGATCTTCGACCAGCTGATAGATCAGGTACGCCAGAACCGCACTTTCGTCATGGTCAGCCACGACCTGTCGAAGGGGTTCGCCGCGTGCACGCATGCCCTGGTGATGGCGCGTGGGCGCAAGGTGGCCTTCGAGGGCAAGGACAACATCGACTTCGAGGCGTTCGCGTCGCTGTACCGCGACACCGTCGGCATGGGGGTGGCGTAAGCCGTGGCCGTCCGCATGAACAAGCCGTCGACGTTTCAGCAGTACGTGACGCTGCTGCGCAAGGACTTGCAGCGCGAGTTTCGCACCAAGGACATGCTCAGCTCGATGGGCATCTACGCCCTGCTGGTGCTGGTGGTCTACGGCGCCGCCCTGTCGCAGACGGCCCGCCAGTTCGACGTGCTGCAGATGAGCGGCGGCTTGCTGTGGGCTCTCATCGTGTTCACCAGCCTGCTGGGGTTGAACCGGTCGTTTTCCCACGAAAAGGAAAACGGGTGTTTGGAAGGCATCATGCTGGTGCCGCTCGACCGCAGCGTGGTGTTCTTGGCAAAGGCGACCAGCAATCTGCTGTTCTTGCTCGTGGTGGAGGTGGTCGTGCTTCCCCTGTTCTACTTCTTCTTCCTGACCACGACCCAGCCGGCATCCACTTGGCCGATGCTGCTGCTGCCTTTGCTGGTGGGCACCATCGGCATCGCCGGCATCGGAACCCTGCTGTCCACGATCACGGTGAACACGCGGGGCAAGGACGTGCTTCTGGCCGTGCTGTTCATCCCGCTGGTCTACCCGCTGCTCTATGCGTGCGTTTCCGCCACGACGGTGGTTGTGGCCGGGGGCGACATCGAAGGCGTGTACCTGAACGCCTTGCTGCTGGCAGCCGGCTACGACGTGATCATGGTGTTGCTTTCCTGGGTGCTTTACGACTTCGTCGTGAGCGCTTAGCATTAGTTAGGCTAGGCTACTAGGGGCTTGGCTGCATAAGAAGAAGGGACCAAGATGGCAAAAGACCTAGACAAGAAGCTCGCGGTGGGGCAGGGGCTTGACCGCTATGCCTCGGCTGTGGGCCTGATCGGAGCGCTGCTTTCCACGCTGGGCTTCATCCTGGCATTCGTGCTGGCGGCTCCCGTGAACGGCGCGTCGGTCGACGGCGTCGAGATGATCGGCGGGCAGATGGTGTCGAATCAGCTGCTGTTCAGCCAGAAGATCTTCTACTTCCACATGCCGGCGGCCGTCACAAGCATGGTCGCCCTGGCTTTCACGGCATGGTTCGGAATCCGCTTCCTGACCACGCGCGATGCGCGCTATGACCTGCGCGCGAAGCTCGCGACCGAGATCGCCCTGCTGTTCATCATCATGACGATGTTCTCGGGCGAGATGTGGGAGCGCTTCGAGTGGGGCGTGTGGTGGACCTGGGAGCCGCGGCTTACCACCTACTTCATTCTGATGCTGCTGGTGTTCGCCTACTTCATCCTGCGCACCGCCGTCGACGAGCCCGAGCGCCGCGCCACCTACGCAAGCGTGTTCGGCATCATCACGTTCATCGACGTGCCCATCTGCTTCATGATCACGCGGCTCATTCCCTCGAGCGTTCATCCCGTGGTGTTCCGCACCGATTCGGGTTTGTCGCCCGACATGCTCGTGCCGCTGCTGCTGAGCATGTTCGGCATGTTCTGCATCGCGTTTGCGCTGTACCGCCTGCGCCTGCGCACCGAAACGATGGCGCAAGAGGTTGACGCCATCAAGCGCGAAATCGACGAATAGCCCGTACCGCCCACAACCTGAGGTTTGAAGGAGAAGAACCATGAATCCCATTCTCGAGCAGATCTACGCAACCATCATCCCGTCTGCGCCGTACGTGATCGCAGCCTACGCCCTGATGTGGGCCGCCCTGTGCGTGTTCGTGGTGTTCGCGCTGTCGCGACTGAAGAGGACCGAAGCGCAGCTCGCCGTCCTCGAGTCCACACTCGCGTCGCGCCAAGACGATTTGACCGACCAGATCCGCAAGCAGTAAGGAGCAAAGCATGAAAGCACTGATTCCCGCCGCCGGCATGGGCACTCGATTCCTGCCCGCCACGAAAGCCGTACCCAAGGAAATGCTGCTGGTCGTCGACCGCCCGGTGATCCAATACGTGGTCGAGGAGGGCCTGGCGTCGGGCGCCGACGAGGTCGTCATCATCAACAGCCGCGACAAGAAGGCGATCGAGGACCACTTCGCGCCGAACCCCGACCTGGAGGCGACGCTGCGCGAGCGCGGCAAGGACGCCTACGCCGATGCCGTGCGTGACACGGGCAACATGCCGGTGAGCTTCGTCTACCAGGACGAACCGCTGGGCCTGGGCCATGCGGTGCGCTGCGGCGCCCCGAAGATGGACGGCGAGCCTTTCATGGTGCTGCTCGGCGATGTGATCGTTCCCGACAACCAGATGCTCGTGCGCATGAAGCAGGTGTCCGACGAGCACGGGGGAGCCAGCGTCATCGCAGTGCTGCCCGTGCCGCAGGAGCAGGTGAGCCGCTTCGGCGTCATCGACGGCACCCAGGTCTCCGACGATGTGTGGAAGGTGAGCGGGCTCGTGGAAAAGCCGCCCGCCGACGAGGCGCCCTCGAACCTCACCGTTTTCGGCCGCTACCTGCTCTCGCCGCGCGTCATGGAGCTTCTGGCCGACGTGCAGCCGGGTGTGGGCGGCGAGATCCAGCTCACCGACGCGCTGGAGGCCGTGCTTGCCGAAGAGGAGATGTACGCGCTCGTCATCGGTCCCGACGACGGCTACGATACCGGCACCGTCGAATCGTGGCTCGACACCAACAACAGGCTGTTCGCCCGGAAGTAGTCCTGCCAAGCCCCGCCCACACAGGCGGGGCTTCCTTTTATGCGGGAAGGAGCAGGCCTCGCGTGCCGCGCAACCCCGTGTTCGAGGTTTTCTTGGATGATTTCGCGATTCGTGGCAAGAAAACGAGTTTTTGTCATTCGCAATCCCGTTTCAGAGAACCGTTCTGCAGATAATAATACACGTTACTCAACAGGATGAATGCTATAAGTCATTTCTATGGCCAGCCGGAGCAGACAGGAATGACAAAAACTCGTTTTCTTGCCAGCGGTAACGTTGCAAAGTAACTGCAACACATTCTAACAACTCTTATCTTTCGAGGTAGGCGCAACGCTTTTTGGGCAATACAGGCCCG
>CACXFZ010000137.1 GCA_902767025.1 uncultured Coriobacteriaceae bacterium | reverse complement strand
GGTCAACCGAAGGAGGAATGTAAGAATGGATATGACTCTTGTCATCAGCGCACTGAAGGTAGTCGGCTACGGCCTGGGTGCCATCGGCCCCGGCATCGGCATCGGCATCGCCGCCTATGGCGTCAACGTGGCAACCGCCCGTCAGCCCGAACTGGCCGGTCGTTTGTTCACCAACTTCATCATCGGTGCCGCACTTGCCGAAGCGCTCGCGCTTATCGGCTTCGTGCTCGCGTTCATTATGTAACTTCGCGCCTGTGCACGGATACGCCGTAACAAGGTGGAAGGAGTAATGAACGTGATACAGAAGACGAAAATAATCGGCTCTGGCGCCACTGCGGCGCTTGCCTGCCAGGTTTTCGCTCCTGCTGTCGCGCTCGCTGAAGAGCAGGCTACGGGCATTGCCACGATCCTGCCCGATCCTGTCGAGTTCGTGCCCATGCTGGTTGCCTTCATCATCCTGTGGGTGGTGCTGGGCAAGTTCGGCTGGCCCGTGTTCGACAAGATGCTCCAGAAGCGCTCCGACACCATTCGCCAATCCCTGAAGGAAGCCGAAGAGGCCCGTCAGGAAAGCGAACGGGTGCTGGAAGAGTACAAGCAGGAACTGGCTTCGGCAAAGCAGCAAGCCAGCCAAATCGTCGCAGATGCCAAGCAGGCTGGTGCGGCCGTGAAGGCCGACATCACTGCTGCCGCGCAGAAGGAAGCGTCCGACATGATCGAGAAGGCGCGTGCCGCGATCGAGTCCGAGAAGAAGGCGGCCATCGCCGAGCTTCAGGGCTCCGTTGCCGACACGTCGGTTGCCGTAGCCTCGAAGATCATCGGGACCGACCTTACCGATGAGCAGCATCGCGCCATCATCGAGCGCTATGTGAGCGAGGCGGGTAGTTTCAATGCCAACTAACCGACACGCAATCAAAGCGGCAACAGACCTGTACGCCTCCACGCTGGTCGAGGCCCTTGCCAACGAGGGCGGCATCGACGCGGTCGTGCAGGCGCGAAGCCAGATCGGCCAGGTCGTCGCCTACAACCGCTCGCATACCGAGCTGTTGGAAGCGATGCGTGACCCCGGTTACACGGCCGAGCAGCGCGCGAATCTGGTCAAGGAGGTGTTCGCCGGCTACCAGCCCGCACTGCTGCAAGTGCTGGGCGTGATGGCAGAGCGCGGCGAAATCGACCTTCTGCCCCGCGTGCTGGAAGGCTTCGACACGCAAATCGGCAAGCAGCTGAACACGACCGTGGTCGACGTGGTCACCCGTGTTCCGCTTGACGACCATCTGCGCGAGATTATCAAGAGCAAGACGAGCGCCGACCTGGGCAAGGACGTGGTTCTGCAGGAGCAGATCGACCCCTACATGCTGGGCGGCATCGTGATGAGCGCCGAAGGCAAGCGCATCGACGCCAGCGTGAACACCATGCTGGAGAAGGCGCGCCTCACGCTCAAGACTACCAATGACGGAGGTGAGCAAGAGTGACTGAAATCACCGCACAGTCGATTGACGAGGCGCTGCGCAAGCAGCTCGATGCGCTGAACACCAGCGTGGAATCGCGTGAAGTCGGCACGGTTATTCAGGTCGGCGACGGTATCGCCCGCATCGACGGGTTGAAGAACGCCATGGCCGGCGAGCTCCTTGAGTTCGTTGGCTCCAACGGCCAGACCGTGTTCGGCCTGGCACAGAACCTCGAAGAAGACGAGGTGGGCGCCGTTCTGCTGGGCGACGTCACTGTTATCAAGGAAAACGACCAGGTCAAGACCACTGGCCGCATCGTGGAGGTTCCCAGCGGCAAGGGCATGCTCGGCCGCGTCGTGAACCCGCTGGGCCAGCCGATCGACGGCAAGGGCCCCATTCAGGCAGAGGGCATGCGCCCGGTCGAGTTCAAGGCCCCCGGCGTTATCGCACGCCAGCCGGTGAACGAGCCGATGCAGACCGGTATCCTGGCAATCGACTCGATGATCCCCATCGGCCGCGGCCAGCGCGAGCTGATCATCGGCGACCGCCAGACGGGCAAGACCGCCATCGCCATCGACGCGATCATCAACCAGGCAGGTCAGGACATGATCTGCATCTACGTCGCCATCGGCCAGAAGGCGTCCACGGTCGCCAGCCTGGTGGAGACGCTGGAAAAGCACGGCGCGATGGAGTACACGATCGTCGTGTCGGCAACCGCTTCCGACTCGGCCCCGCTGCAGTACATCGCCCCGATGGCCGGTGCTGCAATCGGCGAGTACTTCATGTACAACGGCGAGGACGGCCAGCCGGCCAGCGCCGACAACCCCGGTCGCCACGTGCTGTGCATCTACGACGACCTGTCCAAGCAGGCCGTGGCGTACCGCCAGATGTCGCTGACGCTGCGCCGCCCGCCCGGACGCGAAGCGTATCCCGGCGACGTGTTCTATCTGCACTCGCGCTTGCTCGAGCGTGCTGTGAAGATGTCCGACGAAAACGGCGGCGGTTCGCTTACCGCCCTGCCCGTCATCGAAACCCAGGCAGGTGACGTTTCTGCCTACATTCCTACCAACGTGATCTCCATTACCGACGGGCAGATCTTCCTGGTTACCGACCTGTTCTTCCAGGGCCAGCGCCCGGCAGTCGACGTCGGTATCTCGGTGTCGCGCGTCGGTGGCTCGGCCCAGATCAAGGCTATGAAGCAGGTTGCTGGTAGCTTGCGTCTGGACCTGGCAGCATACCGCGAGCTGCAGGCGTTTACCCAGTTCGGTTCCGACCTGGACAAGGCCACGCAGCAGCAGCTCAACCGTGGTGCTCACATGACCGAGCTTCTGAAGCAGAATCGCTACGTTCCGATGCCCTTCCAGGAAGAGGCCGTGGCGCTCTATGCTGGCGGTAACGGATACATGGACGACATCCCGGTCTCCGACACCGTGCGCTTCCGCACCGAGTTCATCGAGTACCTGCGTGCTTCCAAGCCGGAGATTCTCGCGAGCATCGAGAAAGAGCTGAAGTTCACCGACGAGACCAAGGCCGACCTGGATGCAGCGAT
>CACXFZ010000136.1 GCA_902767025.1 uncultured Coriobacteriaceae bacterium | reverse complement strand
GGGATGTGGGTCAAAATCGGGAAGAAGAATGGTGGACAGGCGGGGAATCGAACCCAGGACCTTGGGATTAAGAGTCCCCTGCTCTACCAACTAAGCTACCGGTCCATGGTACATATGTCTTGCGCAACAACGCGCGACGGCTATTGTAGCCAACCTTGCCCGTACCTGCAAGTACTAATCAAGAGCGCTGGGGTGGCTAATCGGACTCGAACCGACGACCTCCAGAGCCACAATCTGGCGTTCTAGCCAACTGAACTATAGCCACCAAAGCGCAATGAAGAAGTATAGGGCTCTTCCCTACTGTTAGCAAGAACACTTCTTGGCGAATTCAAACCTTCGCAATTTCTGCGAATTGTGCCTGGTCGCGCCTGCCCTACATCTTCGCAGGAGCGCTGATTCCAAGCAGTCCCAGCGTCACCGAAAGCACGTTGCGGGTGGCATCGCACAGCGCCAGGCGCGCGTCGCGCACGCGCTCGTCGTCGTCGATGACGCGGCAGTTGGTGTAGAACGCATGGAACAGGCTGGCAAGGTCCTGTGCGAAGTGCGTGAGCCTGAAGGCAGCACGGTCGCGTGCCGCCAGGGCAACGAAGTCCTGCAGCGATTCCATCTTGCGCATCAAGGCAAGCTCGTTCGGGTCGGTGAGCACGCTCAGGTCCACATCGAGGGGAACCAGCGTGCGCGCAAGCTCGTCCATGCCGATCTGGCCGCTCTCCGCGCGCTGTGCCAGGTCTTCGCCTGCCGCCTTGCGCAGAATCGAGCAGATGCGCGCATGGGCGTACTGCACGTAGTACACCGGGTTGGAGTTGTCCTGCTTCTTGGCCTCTTCGATGTCGAAGTCGATCGTCTGATCGGCGCTCTTGGAAAGCATCTGCCAGCGGGTGGCGTCGACGCCCACTTCGTCGATGAGCTCCTCGAACGTCACCATCTCGCCTGTGCGCTTCGACATGCGCACGGCCTCTCCACCGCGGAAGAGGTTCACGAGCTGCCCGAGCATGACCTCGAGCGCGCCCGGATAGCCCCAGGCGGCCAGCATGGCCTCGCAGCGGGCGATGTAGCCATGATGGTCGGCGCCCCAGATGTCGATCAGGTGGTCGAAGCCGCGCTGCATCTTGTCGTAGTGGTACGCCACGTCGCTCATGAAGTAGGTGTACTCGCCGTCGCCCTTGCGCAGCACGCGGTCCTTGTCGTCGTTGAAGTCGGTGGAGCGGAACCACAGCGCCCCGTCCTTCTCGTACAGGAAGCCCTTTTCGTCCATCACCTCGAGCGCATGGTCGACCTGGCTCTTGCCGTCGTCTCCAGGCACGTAGAGCGAACGCTCCGAGAACCACCGGTCGAAGGTGGTGCCGAACGCGTCGCAGATGCGGTGCTGCTCTTCGAGCTCGTAGGCATAGGCACGCTCGCGGAAGTTCTCCAGGCGCTCCTTCGGATCGGCGTCGGCCCACACGTCCCCGTCTTCGTCGAGGATGGCCTGCGCGATGTCTGCGACGTAGGCTCCCGCATAGCAGTTCTCGGGAAGCTCGATGTCCTGTCCCAGGAGCTGCAGGTATCGCACGACCACAGACTCGCCGAAGTTGTCCATCTGCACGCCATGGTCGTTGATGTAGAACTCTTCGTGCACGTCGTATCCCGCATGGCGCAGCACGCGCGACGTGGCATCGCCCAGCGCGGCCCAACGGCCATGACCCACATGGAACGGGCCGGTGGGGTTGGCGCTGATGTACTCGATGTTCATCTTGCAGGCTTCGGGAAGCTTTGACTTCGCGAAATCAGCTCCCTCGCTGCGCGCAGCGGCAACCACGCCCTGCAGTACGGAGTCGGCCAAGGTGATGTTGATGAAGCCGGGACCCGCGATCTGGACGTCCTGGACCATGTCGTTTTCAGGCAGATGGCCCACGACCGCCTGGGCGATGTCGCGCGGAGCGCGTTTCGCAAGCTTTGCGGCGCGCATGGCCACCGTCGAGGCCCAGTCGCCGTTCGCTTCGTCGCGCGGACGCTCGAGTGCCGGCTCGGGAAGCTGCTCGAGCGCAAGCGTCCCGTCGTCGATGCACGCCTGAAGGGCTTCGGATACCAGGGATTCCAGTTGTTCGCGTATCTGCATGGTCACATCTCCTCGTACGACGATACGGCTCGATATTCTATCAATGACTGATTGAGCCGAGCCCGCTTTGGGCAAGGCTTCACGAAGGCTGGACATTCGGACACGTGCACAACCGTGCCACGCATGCCCTTCTTTGGCATGCGCCATAGGATGCAGGCAGTATTGCGGGTGCGCTACGCTTCCTTCTTGTGGTAGGCCCACCAGTACAGCAGGCCCACGAAGATCGCGCCGCCCACGATGTTGCCCAGCGTCGCCAGACCGATGTTGTAAGCGGCTCCGCCGAGCGTCACGTTCGCAAGCAGTGCCGGGTCGACCGAAGCGCCGAAGCCCTGCCCGGCGGCCAGGATCCCCATGGGCAGGAAGAACATGTTGGCCACGCAGTGCTCGAATCCCATCGCGACGAACGCCATGACCGGGAAGATGCAGGTGAAGATCTTGTCGATGACCGTGCGGCCGGCGAAACCCATGTACACCGCAATGCACACGAGCAGGTTGCACATGATGCCCCTGAAGAAGATCTGCCCGGCATCCAGGTTTATCTTGCCGCTGGCTATGGCCACCATCTGGTTGCCGATGGTGTTGTCGCCCGCCTTGACGGCCATGACGCCGCAACCGAAGATCACGCCGACGAGCACGAGCGATCCCACCAGGTTGAACACCCACACGAGCACCCAGTTCTTCGCAAGCGAGCCCCACGAGATCTTCTTGGAAAGCGCCGCCATCGTCATGAGCATGTTGCCCGTGAACAGCTCGGCGCCGGCAATGACAACGCAGATGAGCCCTAAGCTGAACACCAGGCCGCCCAGGATGGACGAAGCGGCGAACGGCAGGCTTTGGTCGGCTTTCACGTAGGTCATGAACAATGCGCCCATGCCGATGAATATGCCCGCAAGGATTGCCAGGGGAACCAGGGAGCGCAGCTCCATCTTCGACTTGTTGACGCCGACGGTTTCGCCTTTCGCCTCTATGGCCGGTCCCGCAGCGCAATCCGGCTTGCAGGCGGCGATGTCTTCGGGCTTGATATCCATGAAAGCTTCCTTCCTGTCGCACAGCTACGTATCATAGCCGTTCGCCTTCTCGGAACAGAAGCGCATGGGGCATCTTCGCGTGGGTGGCGTCATATGGCGATGAGCGTACCAACGACCCCAACGGGGGCCCTTGATTGTGGCGCTTTTGTGCTGCAACGAACAAGGCCCGCATCGTGTGATGCGGGCCTTGAGGTGCGATATGCAAGCGTGGGGCTTACGCGGTGATGGTGGTACCGGTTTCGCCACGCAGGCCGGCAGCAGCGCACTCGAGCGAGGTGATGAGAGCCTTGCCCTTGGGGAACTTCTCGACGTAGCGGATGCAAGCCTCGACCTTGGGCAGCATGCTGCCGGGAGCGAACTGCTCGTCGGCGATGT
>CACXFZ010000135.1 GCA_902767025.1 uncultured Coriobacteriaceae bacterium | reverse complement strand
GACAGGTAGGCGGGAACGGCCCCGGACGTGGCCACGTCGTTGACGGTGCCGCACACGGCCAGGTGACCGATGTCGCCTCCGGGGAAGGTGCGCGGCGCCACCACGAAGCTGTCGGTGGACATGCACACGCGATGCCCCGCGGGGGGTGCGGGCAGCAGGGCGCTGTCGTTGCCGGCCAGCAGCGCGTCGGCGCCGGGCAGGTCGCTGAAAGCCTGGTAGAACACGTCTTCGATGATGCGGCGCATCATGTGGCCGCCGCTTCCGTGTCCCAAAAGCACTGTGTCTTGCCGTTCGGTCATCTACGCTTCCGTTGCAGTCGTGAGCACCAGCTTGCCGTTCTTCACGCCCTTGGTGCCCAGGATGGCGTTGCTGATGTCTTGGATAAGGCGGGCCGGGCCGCGCATCACGACCACTTCGAGGCAGTTGTGCGCGTCCAGGTGCACATGCAGCTTCGAGACGATCCTGTCGAAGTGCTCGTGCTGGATGTGGTCGAGCTTGTCCTGCAGGTCGTGGGAGTGGTGGTCGAACGAGATGGTGAGCGTTCCGACGACCAGGGCGTCGGGGTCGGCGCATTCCTGGTCGACCAGCGCTTCGCGCACCAGGTCGCGCACCGCCTCGCTGCGGTTGCGTGCCATGCCGCGGCGCTCGACCAGCTCGTCGAATTGCGCGAGCAGGTCTTCGGGCATGGCCACCGAAAAGCGGATGAGCTCGTTCGACATGCGCAGCTCCCGAGGTTGCAGCCGCTACGTCAGGCTGACGGTGACGCCGCTTGCCGCTTCGGCGTCCTGCTCCAGGGCGTCCTTCGCGTCGGTGATGAGCGCGCGGGCTTCGTCGAGCAGTTCCTGGACCTTGTGAAGCACCTGGTCGGTCTGGTCGAAGCCGGCGTCGCCCGCCGCGTGCGCCATCTTGTGGACCCAGCGGCGGTTGACCGCCATCTGGTCGTCCATCTGCTCGAGCATCATCGTGAACTGCCCGGTGTTGATTCCGTTCGTGCACATATGCGAGTCCTTCCTTCGCTTGTTTGCTGCTGTAAGGATACTCCGCTTTGCCGCGACGCGCTTGGGATGCGGTGCGCGGTGGCGAATTCCCAGCCAGGCGGAAACGCGACGCGGCCGCTGCTTGCTGAACAGCGGCCGCTCGTTCGTTGGGGTGCGCGTTTACTTGTTGGCCTTCTTGCGCTCGATCGTGGACAGGATGCGCTTGCGCAGGCGGATGTTGAGCGGCGTGACCTCCACCAGCTCGTCGTCTTCGATGTACTCGAGGGCTTCCTCCAGCGTGAAGGTCACCGGCGGCGTGAGGCTGATGGCCTTGTCCGAGCCGCTGGCGCGCTGGTTGCCCAGGGCCTTGGTCTTGGCGATGTTGACCACCATGTCGCCTTCCTTGGCGCTCTCCCCCACGATCATGCCTTCGTAGCAGTCTTCGCCCGGGCCGATGAACAGGCGGCCGCGCTCCTGCAGGGTGTCCAACGCGTACGCCACCGACTTCTCGGTGCTCATGCTGATCATCGAGCCGTTCTTGCGGCCGGCGAAGTCGCCGCGGTAGGGGCCGTACTCCAGGAAGCGGTGGAACATCGTCGCCTCGCCGTGGGTGGCGTTGAGCAGGCGCGTGTTCAGGCCCATCGTGCCGCGCGTGGGGATCTTGAACACCAGGTGCGTCTGGTCGTGGCGCTGGTGCATGTCCATCATCTCGCCGCCGGCGCTGCCGAAGACCTCGATGGCCTTGCCGGCGTATTCGTCGGTGACGTCCACGGTGGCCTCCTCGATGGGTTCGGTCTTCGCGCCGGTTTCGTCGGTGTGCACGATAACGCGCGGGCGCCCCACCTGGAACTCGAAGCCTTCGCGGCGCATCGTTTCCATGAGCACCGACAGGTGCAGCACGCCGCGGCCGGCGACCTCGATGCCGCCGTCTTCCAGTTCGGTGATGCGCATGCTGATGTTGCTTTCCTTTTCGCGCATCAGCCGCTCGCGCAGCTGGCGCGACCCTACGATGTCGCCTTCACGGCCCACCAGCGGGCTCGACGACGCCTCGAACACCACGGCCATCGTGGGTTCTTCGACCTTGATGGGAGCGAGCTCGACGGGGTTTTCCTTGTCGGTGACCATGTCGCCGATGTCGGCGTCGTCCACGCCCACGACGGCCACGATGTCGCCTGCCTCGACATGCTTCTGCTCCTGCTTGCCCAGCTCCTCGAAGGTGAAAACCTGCTTGATCTGGCAGGCGTAGCGGTTGCCGTCGTTCTTGATGACCAGCACCGAGTCTCCCTTGCCCAGGCTGCCGGCGCTCAGGCGGCCGACGCCGATGCGGCCGACGTAGCTGGAATGGTCGACGGTGCAGACCTGCAGGGCCAGCGGGCCGTCGGGCTCCACGTCGGGCGCGGGCACCGACTCGATGATGGTGTCGAGCAGGGGCACCATGTTCGCGTTGTCGTCGTCGGGCTCCAGGCGCGCGTAGCCGCCGATGGCGCTGGTGTAGACCACGGGGAAGTCGAG
>CACXFZ010000134.1 GCA_902767025.1 uncultured Coriobacteriaceae bacterium | reverse complement strand
CTGCAGCATCCCGATCTGGGCGACGTGGTGTGCGTGTTCGGCACGGGCGCGTACTGCCGCAGCATGGGCAGCAACTACAACGGCCAGCCGCGTCCTGCTGTAGTGTTCGTGGCAGATGGCGAAGCTCGCGTGGTAACGCGCCGCGAAACGTATAATGACCTTATGGCATGTGATATCGACTAGCGTTAGGAAACACGGAGGAACCAACATGGCGGTAAAGATCGGACTGGTAGGCACGGGCACCGTCGGCGGCGGCTGCATCGACATCATCAACAAGCATCGCGACGAGTTCGCGCGCAACATCGGCGCGGACATCGAACTGGTGCGCGTGTGCTCGCTAGCGCGCGAGGAAGCCGAGGCGCACGGCGTAGGCCACCTGTTCACCGACGACTTCCACCAGATCACCACCGACCCCGACATCGACGTGGTCATCGAGCTCATCGGCGGCACCACCGTCGCCAAGACCATCGTGCTCGAGGCCCTGAACAACGGCAAGCACGTGGTGACCGCCAACAAGGCGCTCATGGCCACCAGCGGCGAGGAGATTCTGAACCTGGCTCAGGAAAAGGGCCTGGAGATCGCCTACGAGGCGAGCGTGGGCGGCGGCATTCCCATCATCGACCCGCTCAAGCACTGCCTGATCAGCAACCGCATCGACAGCGTGCTCGGCATCGTGAACGGCACCACCAACTACATGCTCACCCGCATGGACGAAGACGGCATGAGCTACGACGACGCGCTGGCCGAAGCGCAGGCCCAGGGCTTCGCCGAGGCCGACCCCACCGCCGACGTGGACGGTCTGGACGCGGCCGCCAAGATCGCCATCCTGGCATCCATCGCGTTCAACACGCGCATCACGCTCGATCAGGTGAACGCCGAAGGAATCCGCAGCATCCAGGCCGAGGACCTGGCCTCCGCGCGCGAGATGGGCTACTGCGTGAAGCTGCTGGCCATCGCCAACCGCACCGAAAAGGGCGTTGACGTGCGCGTCGGGCCCACGATGGTTCCGCTGGAGCATCCGCTGGCTTCGGTCAACGGGGTGTTCAACGCCATCTACGTGGTGGGCGATTCCGTGGGCGAGACGATGTTCTTCGGCGAGGGCGCCGGCGCCGGTGCTGCCGCCAGTGCCGTGATGGGCGACGTGCTCGAGGTGGCACGCCACGTCCAGCAGGGCATCCTCCCGCAGTCCGAGCCGTCCTACGCCGACGAGCTTCCGCTGGTACCGCTCGACGAGCTGCGCACCCGCTACTACATCCGCATGGCCGTGCAGGACCGCCCCGGCGTGCTCGCTGCCACGTCCGAGGTGTTCGCGCGCAACGACGTGAGCGTCTACTCGGTCATCCAGCGCGGCACCGAGGAGACCAAGCACGACCAGGTGGATCTGGTCTACGTGACGCACACCGCCCTGGAGAAGAACGTGCGCGCCGCCATCGACGAGATCTGCGAGATCGACAACGTCCTGGTCGGCGACGAGCGACCGGCGGTCATCCGCGTGCAGAAGTAGCCTGCTGCGGACTCGGAGGCTTGCTTGCACAGGGTAAGCGAGTCGTTTCGAAAGAGGCAAACAGAAGCGGCCCATTCACTTCGCGCGAATGGGCCGCTCTTTGCGTTCTGGGTGTTGTCTTACGCGTTGGGGTCGTTGCCTGTGTTGTCGGCGTTGCCGGCGACCAGCATCTGCTCGAAGATGGAGCGCGACTGGTTGAAGTCGGCCGGCAGGACCACGGTGGACGCCTTGCCCTTCTTGGCGAACTCCTGCATCATCTCGGTCCATTGCGTGAACAGGAACAGCTCGTTCGCCTCGCGCTCCGACACGCCCGAGCTCTGGATGGTGTCCAGCGATTCCTTGATGCCGTTGGCGATGGCGATGCGCTGGGCGGCGATGCCGTTGCCGGTCTTCTCCATGGCCTCGGCTTCGGCCTGAGCCTCGGTCACGCGCTTGATCTTCTCGGCGTTCGCCAGGCTCTGCGCGGCTTGCTGCTGGCGCTGTGCGGCGTTGATGTCGTTCATCGACTGCTCGACGGTGGGCGGCAGGTCGATGCCGGTGATCAGCGTGGACACCAGCGTCCAGCCGTAGTCGGCCATCGTGTGGGACACGGTGGCGTTGACGTCGTTGGCGATGTTGTCCTTCTTCTCGAACACTTCGTCGAGCGTGTAGTTGGGGATGGACGAGCGCAGCGCGTCGGCCAGGTAG
>CACXFZ010000133.1 GCA_902767025.1 uncultured Coriobacteriaceae bacterium | reverse complement strand
ATTCGTGGCTTGAAAACGAGTTTTTGTCATTCATGGTGGGGTTCAATGGCATGCAAATGAATACAATAAATCACCTTAAAGGCATAATAGCATACAATCAGTTACACTATCCATTCTCAAGCGCCCTTGAGAATGACAAAAACTCGTTTTCTTGCCAGCTTTGCTGATTTTTCTCAAGATTTGTGCATCCGCTCGGCCCTGCCGGCCATCCGCGCTGACACCTCCGCCGTGCCTGCCTTGCGCCGTTGCGGGTGGGGGCTGCCACTCATGGTAGTATGGGCAGGAAAGACAGACCGCCTCGAGGCAGGCAAAGCGAGGATACGATGCTGCAAAACACCGAATTCGATGCCGTCGTGCAGGAAATCGCCGAGAACTACCGTGGCAACCGGGAAATCTGCTACAACTGCATGGACCGCCATTTCCCCAACCGGGGGGCCATCATCGGCATCATCAAGGACCTGCGCCGCGTGCTTTTCCCGCGCTACTTCGGCGACGACGGCGTCACCAACGCGCGCCCCGAGTACTTCATCGGCTGCGAGCTGGACCACCTGCAGGACGAGCTGCGCTCGCAGGTGCGCGAGGCCCTGCTGTTCGAAGACCCCATCTGGGTGGCCGCCGAGCTCAACGAGCGCACCAACCAGGTGGTGGACGCCTTCCTTAAGAAGCTCCCGGAAATCCAGCGCATCCTGCTCACCGACGTGCAGGCGGCCTTCGACGGCGACCCCGCCGCCCAGAGCAAGGAAGAGATCATCTTCAGCTACCCGGGCTTCTTCGCGGTGTTCGTCTACCGCCTGGCCCACGAGCTCTACCTGCAGAAGGTGCCGCTGATCCCGCGCATCATGAGCGAGTACGCCCACGACCATTCGGGCGTGGACATCAACCCCGGCGCCGATATCGACGAGTACTTCTTCATCGACCATGCCACCGGCGTGGTTATCGGCGAGACCACCAAGATCGGCAAGCACGTCAAGATCTACCAGGGCGTCACGCTGGGCGCCCTGTCCACCCGCGCGGGCCAGGGGCTGCGCGGCGTGAAGCGCCATCCCACGATCGAGGACAACGTCACCATCTACAGCAACGCGAGCGTGCTCGGCGGCGAAACGGTCATCGGCGAAGGCTCGATCATCGCCGGCAGCATCTTCGTGACCTCGTCGGTGCCGCCGTATTCGCGCGTGAGCGCCGAGGCCCAGAAGCTGCTGATCCGCCAGGGAAGCGAACCCACGAGCCCGGGAGCGTTCGAGGAAGTATAGCCCCGCGGGAAGGGAAGGCCCATGCGAGAGATTTCCGTCGACGTCATCACGGCCGAGGTTGCCCGCCTGTGCAGCTTGGCCGCCTGCGATCTGCCCGCCGACGTGGAAGCGGCGCTGCAGCATGCGCGGGAAACCGAGGAATCGGACCTGGGCGCCTTCGCGCTCGACGAGATCTGCAGCAATATCCGCATCGCGCGCGACAGCCGGCTGCCGCTGTGCCAGGACACGGGACTGGTGGTCGTCTTCGCCGAGGTGGGCCAGGACGTGCACATCGTGGGCGGGTCGTTCGAGCGGGCCGTCAACGACGGCGTGGCGCAAGGTTACGAGCAGTCGTATCTGCGCGCATCGATGGTGCGCGACCCCGTGCTCGACCGCACGAACACCGGCGACAACACGCCGGCGATCATCCACACGAGAATCGTCGAGGGCTGCCGACTCGCGCTGACCGTGCTTCCCAAGGGCGGCGGGTCCGAGAACATGACCAGTTTGCACATGCTCAAACCCGCCGAGGGCGTCGACGGCGTGATCGATGCCGTGGTGGGCGCAGTGGAGAAGGCGGGCGGCAACCCGTGCCCGCCCACGATCGTGGGCGTGGGCATCGGGGGCAACGCCGAGCAGGCGCTGCTTCTGTCCAAGCAGGCGCTGCGGCGTCCGGTGGGCCAGCCAAGCGATCATCCCGGCTACGCCGAGCTGGAACGCACGATGCTCGCGCGCATCAACGAAACGGGCATCGGCCCGCAGGGATTCGGAGGGCGCACGACGGCGCTGGCGGTGCATGTCGAAGCGTTTCCCACGCATATCGCCATGCTGCCGGTGGCCGTCACGCTGCAATGCCACGCGTCGCGCCACCAGACGGTCGTGCTGTAGGGAGGGCATCCATGTACCAAGCGAAATTCGTGCGCACGCCCCTGGACCCCGCCGTTGCAGCCGAGTTGCACTGCGGCGACATCGTCATGCTCACCGGCGAGCTTCTGACCATGCGCGACGCGGCGCACATGCGCTACGTGGCCGCATTGGAATCGGGTCAGGAACCGCCGGTCGACCTGCGCGGCCAGGTCGTCTACTACGCCGGGCCCACGCCCGCGCGCCCCGGGCACGTCATCGGCAGCTGCGGTCCCACCACGTCGGGCCGCATGGATGCGTTCACGCCCAAGCTGCTCAAGGAAGCGGGGCTTGCCGGCACGATCGGCAAGGGCCCGCGCAGCCCGCAGGTGGTCCAGGCCATGGTCGATGCCGGAGCCGTGTACTTCGCAGCCATCGGCGGGGCGGCGGCGCTGATCGCGCAGACCATCGAGGCGTGCGACGTCGTGGCCTACGACGATTTGGGCCCCGAAGCCATCCGCAGGCTCGAAGTGCGCGATTACCCGTGCGTGGTTGCCATCGACGCACAGGGCGCGAGCATCTACGAGCATGGCCCCCGGGACTGGCGCATCCCGGTGGACTAGGAAGCGTTCCCGAGCAGAAAGGATCCGTTTCATGCAAAGCGTTGCCTATTACAACGGAGAGATGGCGCACCCCGACGAGCTGAGGGTCCCCTTCCTCGACCGCGTGTGCTTCTTCGGCGACGGCGTCTACGACGCCACGATGGCAGTCGACGGGGTGGTGGTGTTCTTCGAAGACCATCTGGACCGCTTCGCCAACAGCATGCGGTTCGTGAAGATCGAGCCTGCATGGAGCCGCGAGTGGCTCGCGGGCCAGATCCAGCGCGTGGTCGACGCGTGCGGGGCGCCCAGCCAGTTCGTGTACTGGCAGGTCACGCGCGGCACTGCACCGCGCGCCCACGAGTTTCCCCAGGTAGAGCCCAACCTGTGGATCTACGCCGAGCCGCGCGACTTCGCCGACCTGGACAGGGAGGTGTCGCTGGTCAGCCAGGTGGACAAGCGCTTCAGCTACTGCAACGTCAAGACCCTCAACCTGCTGCCCAACGTGCTGGCCGCGCAGGAGGCGGTGGCCAACGGCTGCCACGAGACCGTGTTCGTGCGCGACGGGTACGTGACCGAAGGGTCGCATTGCAACATCCACATGATCGCCGACGGCGTGTTCGTGACGCACCCGGCCGACGAGCACATCCTGCCGGGCATCGCGCGCAAGCACATGATCGCGGCGTGCGGGCAGCTGGGCATTCCCGTGGAAGAGCGGCTCTACACGCTCGACGAGCTGATGGCCGCCGACGAGGTGCTGGTGACGTCGTCGTCGAGCATCGCCCTGCGTGCCTGCAGCATCGACGGCAAGGCGGTGGGCAGGCGCGACGAGCAGGCCTACCAGGCCCTGCGCCAGGCCCTTTCCGACGAGCTTGCCGCCTACGTCAACACCCGATGAGCCGAAACGCAGGCGATATGCGCGAATGCGCATCTTGAGCGCATCGTGCTGGGGAAATGGGCGCGCAACAGGTATACTGAGCGTCCCTGTGTAACGTATAAGGCAACGAAGGTGTGCATGACGAGCGTGTCCCAACATGATCCAAACGCCAGCCCCGGCGGCTTTTGCCTGGGCATCATCGGCGCCATGGAGACGGAAGTGGAGCTCATCATCGACGAGCTGTCCGACCCGCGCATGGTGCAAGTGGGGCCGGTGGACATCGTGCGGGGAACGCTGCATGGCAAAGACGTCGCCGTCACGCGCAGCGGCATCGGCAAGGTCAACGCCGCCGCCGCCACCCTCGCGCTCGTCTCGACGGGGGTGTCGTGCATCGTCAACACCGGCGCGGCGGGAGCCGTCAGCCCCCAACTGAGCGTCGAGGACTTCGTCGTCGCCATCGATTGCGTTCACCACGACGTGGACGCGTGCAACTTCGGCTACGAGCTGGGGCAGGTGCCGCGCATGCCGCTGGCCTACGGGGCCGATCCTGCCATCAGCGCGCAAATGGCCGACGCCATCGCCACGGCAACGGGGCGTCCCGTGCACCGCGGGCGCATCGCGTCGGGCGACTGCTTCGTGCGCGAGGTCGAACGCCGCCAATGGATTGCCCAGACCTTCGATGCGCTGTGCTGCGACATGGAAAGCGCGGCCGTCGCCCAGGTGAGCGCATCGTCGCAGGTGCCCTTCGTGGTGGTGCGTGCGATATCCGACTTGGCCGACGGCTCCTCGCCCGAAACGTACCAGGAATTCGAAGACCAGGCGGCCCATGCCAGCGCCCGTGCGCTGATGGCCTTCGTCGCCCAGACGGCGCCCGATGGCGCCGAAGACCGACCTACCAGAGAGGAATAGTCATGGATGGCATTCCCAACCAGGAAATAGACAAGCAAGTCGAGTTGGCGGGGGAGGACGTGGTCGAAGACGTCCGGCTCATGCTGGGCAGCGTCGCGCCCCCCAAGGTCATCCAGGGCGCGTACCGCAAGGCCGAGCTGCTCGTGCCCCCGGCGGCGCACCGCGCACCGGGCATCAAGCTGTTCGACCACACGCTGCGCTCGCTGGTATTCTCCACCGACCTGGCCATCATCCGCAACTGCGACGCCGACGGCGTGTTCGCCGTGTACCCGTTCACCTGCCAGCCGATGATCACCCAGGCGCTGGTGCAGGCGGCCGAGCGTCCCGTGCTCGCGGGTGTCGCCGGCACGCTCACCACCGGCGTGCGCTCGGTCATGCTGGCGGTGCAGTCCGAAATGCAGGGCGCGTCCGCCGTCATCGTCAACGCCACCACCAAGGCGCCCACCGTGCGAAACATCGCGCGCAGCATCGACATCCCGCTCGTCGTCACCGTCGTGGCGTACGACTCCCGCGTGCCCCAGCAGGTCGCGGCCGGCGCGCGCATCCTCAACGTTGCCGCAGGCAAGCAGACCCCCGAAGTGGTGGCTGCCTTGCGCAAGGACTATCCCGACATCCCGCTGATCGCAAGCGGCGGGCCCAGCGACGAGACCGCCGCCGCCACCATCGAAGCCGGGGCCGATGCCATCACCTGGACGCCGCCCAGCATGGCAGAGCTCGAGCACATCGCGATGGAGCACAACCGCTCCGAGCCCGAGCCCGAGCCCCTGCCGCTCCACCTGCTCTACTAATATATGAACGGGGCCTGGTCCCTGTTCGAAAACGCGACACCGCATCCCCGGTTGCCCCACTTCGAAGCCGTTTGCGCTGCCCGGAGTGGGGCGCCTTCACATTTCTCACATGCTGCGCCGGCGCCTTGCCCGCAGCGCATGCCCACAGCCGATCAAGCCCTCGCAACGCT
>CACXFZ010000132.1 GCA_902767025.1 uncultured Coriobacteriaceae bacterium | reverse complement strand
GTGACCTCTTCGTCGGTGCCGTCGTCCTCGAGCAGCTCGAGTGGATGGAACGATTCGTCGTGCTCGGCAGCGGGTTCATCCTCGACAGCCGCATCCTCGACGATCTCGTCGGATGCGTCGGTGTCGATCAGCGCACGTTCTTCCGCGAGCTCCTGCGAAGAGCCCAGAGTATCCGAAGGGGCGTCGTTGGTGTTCGGTTCATGATGCTCTGTTAGCGTGTTCTGTTCCATGTACCTCTAAAAACACGGCACCGGACACGAATGCCCGGTGCATTGCAGAATAATGAATCGAGCCCTCTAGCCTTCCTGCATCTCCTGCCGTGCTGCCTTGGCTTTCATTGCGGCTTCAAGTTTAGCAGCTTTCCGGGCTTCCTTTGCCGCCAATTCATCCTCTGAGGGCGCGGGCTTGAAAAACACATCTTCCGACATGGACGCGCTCGGCTTCATGTAGGAGGGGCGCATCGCAAGGCACGCCTTGGGGCATGCGCGCGTGCAGGCGGCGCATTGCACGCACCTGAACCGGTCGATGGCCCAGTAGTTCTCCTTCTTGTCCACGCGCAGCGCCCCTGCCGGGCAGGTCTTCTCGCAAATGCCGCATAGGATGCAGACGCCGATGTCGTTTTCGATATGACCCTTCAGGCCGGCCGGGGCCTTCTTGGCCACCGTGGGGTACAGGATGGTCTCGGGCTGCTTGAACAGCGACGAGAGGGTCATCTTCCCAAGCTTGAAGCTTCCCATTCGTTCCTACCTTTCCGTGCAGCTGATGCAGGGGTCGATGGTCAACACGATCATGTTCACGTCGGCAAGGTCGCAGCCCTTGAGCGCCATCGCCATGCCGGCCAGGTTCACGCTGGTGGGCGTGCGCATGCGCATGCGCTCCAGGTACTTGGTGCCGTTGCTCAGCGCGTAGTAGTAGCATTCGCCGCGCGGCTGCTCGAGCGTGTTGCACGCCTGGGCGCCGGGCTCGGGGGCGTGCTTGACCGGGATGGCCACTTCCCCGCCGGGGATAGTGTCGATCATCTCCTCGATGATGTCGGCGGACTGCAGGACCTCCAGTGCGCGCACCTTCGCGCGGCCGAAGCAGTCGCCCGACGTGTCCATGATCGGGTCGAACGTGCTCAGCTTGCCGTAGCCGCCCTTGCCCAGGCAGCGCACGTCGTTGTTGACGTTGCTGGCACGGGCGAACGGGCCCACCATGCCGTAGCGCATGGCGTCTTCCTTGCTGATGTAGCCGATGCCGTCGAGCCTGCTGCGGATCGACGAGTCGTTCACGAACGTGTTCACCAGCTGGCCGTACTCGTCCTTGATGCCGACGATCGTGTCCTTGATCATCTGGAGCATCGCCGCATCCTGGTCGCGCACCATGCCGCCGACGATGACGGCGGAAAGGATGACGCGCCCGCCCGTGGTGGCCTCGAAGACGTCCAGAATGCGCTCGCGCAGGCGCCAGCAGTGCATGAACAGCGCCTCGTGCCCGAACGCGTCGGCTGCAAGGCCCAGCCACAGGATGTGGGAATGCATACGGGAAAGCTCGTGCAGGATCACGCGCAGGTACTCGGCACGCGGCGGGATCTCCACACCCAGCAGCGATTCGATGGTCTCGGCGTAGCCCAGGCTGTGGCCGAACGCGCAGATGCCGCAGATGCGCTCCGCGATGTAGATGAACTGGTTGTAGTCGTGCGTCTGCGTCATGCGCTCCAGACCGCGGTGGATGAACCCGATCTGGGGCACGGCTTCGATGACGCGCTCGTCGTCGACTACCAAGTCCAGGTGCAACGGCTCCGGCAGCACAGGATGCTGCGGGCCGAAAGGTATGACGGTGTGCTGGCTCATATGATCATCTCTTCCTGTACCACTATGCTTGTTGCTCTTCGCTTGCCTGCTTGGCCTTGGCCAGCAGTGCCGCACGCAGCTTTTCGGCCTTCTCGGGCGGCAGTCCGGCCACCTTGGCCTCGATTTCCTCTTCGGTCATCGCCTTGGGAGCCGGCTTCTCGGCGGGCTTTCCGGCCTTCTGGGCCTTGGCACGCAGCGCGGTGCGCAGCTTCTCGGCCTTTTCGGGGGGAAGGCCGGCGACCTTCGCTTCGATCTCCTCTTCGGTCAGCGCGCCACCCGCGCCGTCCTTGGGCTCCTTCGACTCCTTGGCAGCCTTCGCGGCTGCTGCCTTGGCGGCCTTGTCCTTGCGGGCCTTGGCCTCGGGGCTCAGGATGGTCATCGGCTCGCTCATGCTGGTCTGGTAGAACTCGCCTGCGAAGTCGAGCACCATGCCGGTTATGTTCACGCCGAACAGGTCCTTTGCCTCGTTCTCGAACGGGAACAGGCCCAGGAACATGCCCTGCAGCGACGGCACCTGGGTGTCCTTCGTCACGCCGCGCACCTGGTAGTTGGCCAGGTCTTCGTCGCGTGCGAACGAATAGGTCAGATCGATGCCGTTGTCGGTCGACGTGCACAGCACCTGCACGGCACGCCACCCGTCCTTGTCGAGCTTGGTGGCAAGGTCGAGCAGATCCTCTACGGCAACGTCTTGAAACGTCCTGTTGTGACCCATGGCTCTATGCTCCCTTCCGTTGCTGCTGCAGCGCTTCGCTCTTCTGCTCGAGCACTGCGAGCCCTTCGACCACGGCATCGATGATCGCCTCGGGACGAACGGCGCAGCCAGGCGCGTAGACGTCCACCGGAATGGCCTGGTCGACGCCGCCCAGCACGTTGTAGCTATCGTGGAACACGCCGCCGGTGCATGCGCAGCAACCGCATGCCACAACCACCTTGGGCTCCAGCATCTGGTTGTAGATCTCCTGCACGACGCGGATGTTCTGCTCGTTCACGCTTCCCGTCACCAGGAAGATGTCTGCATGCTTCGGGTTGCCCGTGTTGATGATGCCGAACCGCTCGACGTCGTATCCCGGGCACAGTGCAGCCAGGACCTCGATGTCGCAGCCGTTGCAGCTGGATGCATCGTAATGAATAACCCAAGGCGATTTGCTTGCGAAACCCATCTGCCTCACCTTCTTAGAAGAACGCCAATACGGCTATGTTCAATCCGCCTGCGACGATGGCCACGATCCACGCCCACTTGAGCATGGCCTGCCACTTTACACGCGCGAAGTTGTTGTCGATCCAGATCTCGAAGAAGTACACGACAACCGCCACGAGCACGCCGAGCAGGACCGAGGGCAGGCCGCCGTACACGAAGAACATGCCGACCCAGCCCAGGAACAGCACGTTTTCGCACCAGTGCATGATCTCGACCTTGGCAAGCGTGGGGCCGCTCATCTCGGTGGTGATGCCCTTGACGATCTCCTGGTGCGCATGATGGCTGCTGGAGATGTCGAACGGGCTCTTGCGCAGCTTGATCGTGAGCACGAACAGCAGGCCCGCGAACACGGCCCAGCCGCCGCAGATCAGCGGGCTGCTCATCGTGAACAGGCCCGACACGTTGAAGGTGCCGGCGATCATGAACATCGCGACCGAGGTCAGCAGCACCATGGGCTCGTAGCTCATCACCTGCAGCGTTTCCCTGCTCGCGCCGATTTCGGCATAGGGAGAGCGCGTGGAGTACGCGGCTACGATGAAGAACAGGCTCGAGAGCGTGATCACGAACACCACGAGCAGGAAGTTGCCGCCCGAGAAGAAGATGCCGCCGGCAACCAGCGCGAAGAACAGCGCCGCGTTGACGTAGGTGCCCTCGGTGGTGTTGACGCTGGCGCGCTCCTTGAGCAGCAGCTTGCGCACGTCCCAGTAGGGCTGCAGGATGTTCGGGCCCACCCTGCCCTGCATGCGGGCGCTGACCTTCCTGTCGATGCCGTCAAGCAGGCATCCGACGATGGGGGCAAGGATTGCAAAGAACACGGTTCCGATCACAACGGAAACGAGCGAAGTGACGATGGCGTTATCCATTTCGATCCCCCTTCCTCTACAGACCTATGGACGAAAAGACCGACATGGCAAAGCCGACGACGATGATCAGCGCGGTCGAGATCTCTCCGATGGGGCGCAGGCTAGTCTCGCCGAACAGGCCGTCCAGGTACATGTTCCTGGAGCTTGCCACTTCCTGCTTCGAGAAGGCGTTCTGGAACGCGCGACGGTCGTTGTCCACGTTCACGCCCGCCAGGTAGACGTCCACCTTGCGGGTGTCCTTCCTGAAGTTGGGTCCCAGACCGCCGAACAGCACAACGATGACGACGGCCGACAGGATGCTGGTGATCCACAGGATGTCGTTGCCCAGGGTTGCCGTGGGCGTCTGGTACACGCCCTGCAGGTAGGGCATCACGAAGTAGTTGCTCACCAACGGCAGGAGCAGCGTGTGCACCGCCAGCAGGCCGGCCATCAGATAGGTGGCGGCCCATTCGCTGCGATGCACGGTGGTTTCGATGTTTTCCGGCGAACCGGCGATGCCGGCGAGCTTGCCCATCCACTTCGCCCAGAACATGAACGTGGCGGCGGAGCCGAACGCCAGCAGGATGATCAGCGCCACCTGGTTGGTCTCGACGAAGGAAACCAGCGTCGCCCACTTGGAGACGAGCATGCCGAACGGCGCGATGAACATGGCCATGATGCCGAGCATCATCAGGCGCGCCAGACGCGGCATGCGCTCGAAGAGCAGGTCCATGTCCTCGATGTTGCGGCTGCCGATGTGGTGCTCGGCGGTGCCGACGCACAGGAACAGCAGCGACTTGGCGATGGCGTGGAAGATGATCAGGAAGATGGCGGCCCAGACGGCTTCCTGGGTGCCCACGCCGGCGCAGGCCACGATCAGGCCCAGGTTGGCGATGGTCGAGTAGGCCAGCACGCGCTTGGCGTTGGACTGGCTGATGGCCATGAACGATGCCAGGGCGAACGTGATGCCGCCGACGAGCACGACCATGATCTGCGGGTACAGCGAAAGCATGAACACGGGGGCCAGCTTCACCAGCAGGAAGACGCCGGCCTTGACCATCGTGGAGCTGTGGAGCAGCGCGCTGGTAGGCGTGGGTGCCACCATGGCGCCGAGCAACCACGTGTGGAAGGGCATCTGAGCGGCCTTGGTGATGCCTGCGAAGGCCAGGGCGGCCAACGGTATCGCCACGGCCTCGGGGTTGGAGATGCCCCAGGCGATGAAGTCATGCAGCGACAGGGTGGGTTCGGGCATGCCCAGCACGCAGAAGTAGAGCGCGCCCACGAAGCCGATGCCGCCGGCGATGTTCATGATGATCTGCCTGAACGCGTTGGCGATGGCCTCTTCGGTGCGCGTGTAGCCGATTAGCAGGAACGAGCACAGCGTGGTGACTTCCCATCCAGTGAACAGCCAGGACATGTTGTCGGAGAACACGATGACGAACATCGCGGACAGGAACACGAACATGATGCCGAAGAAGAAGGGACGACGGTCCTTTTCGTCCTCGGCGTGCTTCTGGAAGTCTTCCATGTAGCCGATCGCGTAGACGCAGATGCCGGAGCCGACGGTTCCGATGATCAGCGCCATGATCAGCGACAGCGAATCGAAGTACAGGCCGTTTGCCACATGGACGCCGTGTGCGAACACGAGCTCGAACACGACCGAGGCAACGAGCTGCACGACGCCGAGCACGCCGGCGAACACGTGCTTGTACTTCACGGCGTAACCGATGATCACCGCACCGATGAGCAGCGTGATGGCCAGGCAGATGTAGTCCACCACCACCGAACTGAACTCGAAGTACGTGGGACCCGATCGAAGGTTGATAAAGGCCATGGCAACGGATGCCACGCCCGTTATCGTCGCTGCCCCCACTACGATCGCGTTGCGTGCCTGGTTGTTGTTCACAACGAACAGCACAAGGCCTGCGACAAGCGGGAACACGATGAGAAATGCGATCAAAGCCACTTCTTCCACCTCTCAAGCTTGTTCCTACATGAAAACGGCGGCATGCGCCACCATTTTGCCTAATGGCAAGCGCAGCACCTCTCCTCCATGGGTGCTGCATCTGCGGCTATCACTATACGAGAAGTCAACAGCGTGTTCCATAGGTTACGTCGAGCGGTAGCCCACGGGCCGTGAAGGTCCTAATTCATGGTGAACACGTGAACACTTCTCGTATCTGATACATGGAGCTTCACATCACGCCCCTCATGAAGAATCCGAGCCAGCGTGCCACGAAATCACACGGTATGCACGTGTTTCGGGATTTGGGCGCGTGCATACCGTGCGTTTTCGTGCCATTCGAGCCCAAACGACGTGCATAGCATGCGATTTCAGGGCAGAATGCCCCTGAATTTGCATGAGGCGATTCAATGACGAACAAGGTTGAGTCGCTTCCGAACTGCAGGATTGTGGGTCGGGTTGACAGGATTTAGCGGGTGTCAAGGCACGCTCCGCCCTTCGGCCTTGACGCACGCTGTTTGCGGTGTCCGGCAAGCGTACACCGCAAATGAACGGGTTAGCGGACAAAACGTGTTGATGGACTCTTAGT
>CACXFZ010000131.1 GCA_902767025.1 uncultured Coriobacteriaceae bacterium | reverse complement strand
CCTCGCTGACTCTTCGACCACCTGCATCTCGTGGCGCGCGCTGCTGGACCTGTTAGGTTGACCTCTGCTGCAGCCCCCTTCAACCTACGGGCGCGGCGTGCGCTTACGCTGGCCGCGCCCGCCTGGCGGAACCTGCAAGCGGAACTCACCTGCAGGTTTCTTGGACCTGGCCCGCGGCTTTGCTTCGCTCGCCGCTGGGGCAACTCATGTACCTCGCACCATCAAGTCGTTGCGAGATTGCCAGACCTATGCGCGGCGACGCTTACGCTGGCCGCGCTGCTACCTGGCGGAACTTGCGGGCGGGGTTGGGTTGCAGCTTGCTTACAGGCGGGTGGCTATGGCTTTGATGAAGTCCTCGGTCGAAAGCACGCGCGGGTTGTCGATCGACGATATGCGCGCCAAGTCGCCTGTCATCTCGCCGCTCTCGATCGTTGCCAGGGTGGCCTGCTCCAGCCTGTCGGCGTAGGCAGCAAGGTCGTCCAGGCCGTCGAGTTCGGCTCGCTTGCGCAGTGCCCCGCTCCATGCGAAGATCGTCGCCACCGAGTTGGTGGAAGTCTGCTGTCCCTCCAGATGCTTGTAGTAGTGCTTCTGCACAGTGCCGTGCGCGGCCTCGTACTCGTAGATGCCGTCAGGCGACACGAGCACCGACGTCATCATCGCAAGCGATCCGAACGCACTGGAAACCATGTCGCTCATCACGTCGCCGTCGTAGTTCTTGCATGCCCAGATGAACCCTCCCTGGGCCTTCATCACGCGGGCGACCGCATCGTCGATCAGCGTGTAGAAGTACTCGATGCCCGCCTCGGCGAAACGCTCGGCGTAGTCGGCGTCGAAGATCTCCTGGAAGATGTCCTTGAAGCGATGGTCGTAGGTCTTGGAAATCGTATCCTTCGTGGCGAACCAGATGTCCTGACGCGTGTCCAGCGCGTACTCGAAGCAGCTGCGCGCGAAGCTTTCGATCGACGCGTCCAGGTTGTGCATACCCTGCACCACGCCTGCGCCGGCGAACTCGTGCACGAGTGTGCGCTGCTCGGTGCCGTCGGTTGCGGTGTAGACGAGCTCGACCTTGCCCGCCCCCGGTACGCGCATCTCGGCGTTCTTGTACACGTCGCCGTACGCATGGCGGGCGATGGTGATCGGCGCCGCCCAGTTGCGCACGCACGGCTCGATGCCTTGCACGAGGATCGGAGCGCGGAACACCGTGCCGTCGAGCATCGCGCGGATGGTGCCGTTGGGGCTCTTCCACATCTGGGACAGCCCGTATTCCTCCACGCGGGCCGCGTTGGGCGTGATGGTCGCGCACTTCACGGCCACGCCCAAGCGCCTGGTCGCCTCGGCGGAGTCCACCGTCACCTGATCGCCAGTGCTCTCGCGGTGTTCCAGGCCCAAGTCGTAGTACTCGGTCTTCAAGTCCACCCACGGCTCGATCAAGTGCTCCTTGATCATCTGCCAGATGACCCGCGTCATCTCGTCGCCGTCCATCTCGACCAGGGGTGTCGTCATCTGAATCTTGCTCATATCCAACCTTTCGTCTGGGTTTCATCCCATTGTAGCCGTGCAGCCAGAAGTGCACCGCTCCCGCAGCACCCCTCGACTCCAAATCCATAGGAAGCCCGCCTGCAGGGCAGGCATGCCGACAATGCCATGCGATCAGTTGGGGGACAGGGGGCTTGCCCGACCAGGGGACGTTAGGCGCGCAGCACCTTGAACTTCTTGTGCAGGATCTGGATGTCGAAGCAATCGGCCGTGTGCGCCTCGCCGTCCATCTGCACCGGCGGGCGCTCGTTGAACGTGAGGTTGAGCTTCTTCACCCGCTCGAAGTGGACTTGCTTGGAACCGACGTGCCGGGCGTTGCGCGCCAACAAGAACAGCATCGTCGCCTTCGGCACCGACATCGGGGCATCGGCGTAGCACAGGTCGAAATAGCCGTCGTCGGGCTTGGCGTCGGGGCACACCTTGAACCCTCCCCCGTACGTCTTGCCGATCTGCACCGCCATCATCAGGACCGGGCGCCTGAACGGCGTGTGCCCGTCGAGGTACGCCTCGGTGTGGTAGGTGTCCAGGTGGTGCAGCAGCTGGTCGAGGCCGCTTTGCACGTACAGCAAGTCGCTCGACTTGCCCTTGCGCTCACGCAGTTCGATGGTGCCCAGGGCCACGGCAGCGTCCAGGCCGAAGCTCAGCGTCTCGGCGAAGTACTCGCCGTTGCACAGCCCGATGTCGAACAGCTGCTCGTGCGTGTCGAAGATCTTCGCCAGCGCATCGTCGAGCGAGAGGGGCATCCCCAGCGTGCGCGCGTAGTCGTTGCCCGACCCTAAGGGAATCAAGCCGACCGCCGGACGCACGTCGAAGGGCTCCTGCATGATCCCGTTGGCCACTTCGTGCAAGGTGCCGTCGCCGCCGAGCACGACCACGGACGCGTACGTGCCACAGGCCTGCCGGGCAACGGAGGTTGCGTCGCCCGCCGCCGTGGTGACGTGGACGTCCAGAGCATCGCCCAATTGGGAGCGCAGCGCTTCTTCGACGCACGCGGCGGCAGCGCCGCAGTTGCCGTGCTGCGCCGTGGGGTTCACCACCAAAAGCGTGCGTCCTTGTGAAAACGGATGATCCATGGGCTGCATTGTACAACCAGGTGCGCTCACTTATCCAGGGAGATTGCGGCGCCAAGCCTGCCCAAGCGCATGCCGTTACTGTTCTGAAACAAAAGTTGACTTATCGGGCGCGAAACTCTGCATGGCCTCGATGGTGCGGGCGAACAACTCGTCGAGCTCCCACCCCAGCATCTGGGCACCCTCGGCGATGATGTCGCGGTCGCAACCTGCCGCAAAGCGCTTGTCCTTGAACTTCTTTTTAAGCGACTTCACCGAGAAGTCCATCACGCTCTTCGACGGGCGCATCATGACCGCCGCCCCGATGAGCCCCGACAGCTCGTCGACCGCGAACAGCACCTTCTCCATCTGGTGCTCCGGCTTGGGCAGTTCCGGGTTCATGGGCGAGTTGTGCGACTGGATGGCCCGGATCAGCTCGGGGCTGGCGCCTTCTGCCTGCAGGATGTCAGCCGCGAACACGGTGTGCTGCGCGAGCTCGTCGCTGTGTTCTTCCCAATCCAAGTCGTGCAACAGCCCTACGATGCCCCAGAACTCCACGTTGTCCGCATCGAACTCCTGCGCGAAGTAGCGCATG
>CACXFZ010000130.1 GCA_902767025.1 uncultured Coriobacteriaceae bacterium | reverse complement strand
GCCACATCGTCCGCCCCCGACTTACGACCCGTCCCCTGGTCAGATGCAAGTTTTTAGGACAGAAGCGGACCGGGGCGCATATAACACGTAGAATACAATGATGCTACATAGTATCGAAGGGCCTGGTCCGGACTGCGAAAGGGGGCGAACATGAACGAAGCGCAGCTTGCGAAGATTCTATCGCACGACTATTCCATTGGCACGGAGCGATTCCGCGACGAGCTGCTGGTTCGTTGCCTGGACAATCTGGATGCAGACCCGTATGCGGTCGAACTCAACGAGTTCGAGCTCGATCTGCTCTCCGCCGCCGGCAATCCCTTCGCGGGCCGATTCGGTTCCGCAGGCGGACAGGACGGCTGATGCCCGACCCCTTCCCTGCTGCCCCCGTGCAGCACAGCTCGTACATACCCCCAACCCCGAGCGCGTGGCCCCCTGCCGAGGAGCCGCGCGCTTACGAGTACACGACCTTTCCCCGTGCGTTCGTGTCGTATCGCTGGTTCAAGCCGCTTTTGGTGTTCCTGCTGGGCTTCGTCTTCCTGATGGCGTTCGGCTTCGTCCTGGTGGGCATTGCTGCAACGGCAACGGGCAGCCTCGATTTCCTTTACACCATCGGCACAAGCTACGACGACATGGACGCCTACACCGGCCCGGGCGCCCTGCTGACGTTGGGCAGCGTGGCCGTGATGCTTCCCGCGCTCGCCCTGGCGGCGCTCATCGTGCGCGACCGGCCGTATTCGTCGTACTCGTCGTCGCGCGGTGGCTGGAACTGGGGCGCGTTCGCCAAGTGCCTGGGCGTGGCGGCCGTGCTCATGGGCATCTCCCTGGTGGTGGAGACGGTATTCTTCCCCTCGGGCGCATCCGATGGCGTGGTGCGCTTCACGGTCGTGGGCTTCGTGCTGTGCACGCTGCTGGTGCCCTTTCAATGCGTGGCGGAGGAGTACTTCTTCCGCGGCTGGCTGATGCAGACCGTCGGGGCCTGGACCAGGCTGCCCGTGCTGGCCGTGCTGGTGCAGGCGCTGGTGTTCGCGGCGATGCACCCGTACAACCTCATCGGCGTGGCGACCATCCTGATCGACGGCCTCGCCTGGGGCGTGATCGCGTGGCGGACGAAGGGCCTGGAAGCCAGCAGCGCCCTGCACATCATGAGCAACATGGTCGCGTTCTACTTCACGGGCCTGGGGCTCGACGCGATTTCGAGCGAAATCGACCTGCTCACGCTGGTGCTGGCGGGCATCACCGCCCTCGCCTACCTGCTGATCGTGTTGTACGCAAACAGCAAGTGGGGCTGGTTCGACGCGAAGAAGGACGGCGCCGCCGAGTTCAACCAGAAGCGCATGCAGCGCTTGGCCCAGCGCACGCAGACCCCGCCGGAAGAGTACTGGCAGGGCACGCTGGACTAGGGCTGCACCTGCCGCCCGGCGCGCACTGCGCTAGGACGCCGGCGCGGAAGAGCTCGCCGACGAAGCAGACGAAGCTTCTTCCTGTCCTTCTGGCGAATCGTTCGCAAGCTCCTGCGCGGTTGACGAGAGGGCCGCATACTCGCTGCGCAGGTTGTCGATGTGCTTCTGGATTTCGGCGCGCTCGGCCTCCGTCAGTTCTTTGGACTTGTCGAGCTCCTTCTGCAGGTTGTCGGGACTCGACTCGGCAACGGCCATCAGCCCCAGCACTTCCGCGTCCTGTATCTGGCTCTCCTGGCTGGCTGCGGACCGCCCACCCAGGTCCATGCCCTCGGGCGGCATGATCGTGTAGAGCGAGAACAGGATGCCGCCGGTGATGGCGACGACCACGAACACGATGTTCATGACGGTGTCGGACACGCGCGCCAGGGCCCGCTCGAGCAGCGGGTAAACGACCCAGGCGATGATCGAGGCCGCCGCACCGAACGCGAGGGCGTTCTGCAGGCACACCTGCCCCATGATGTTGCAGAAGTTGTTCGTGTAGTCCCAATGCTGCAAATCGGCGTTGAAGATGAGCCCGCTGACGAATTCGATGACCGTGCACGTGAGCATGTTCACCAGGAAGCTGATCGCATACGGGGCGAAGCGCGACTGGAACTTGCCCTTCAGGTAGATGAAGAACGGGTAGAGCACCAGCGCGATGAGCACGACGGCCAGGCCCTCCATCGGGAAGGGGAACAGCCAGTCGCGCCAGAGCATCGTGTTGGACGGGTCGTACTCGCCTTGCACCAGTCCCAGCCTGATCAGCTGGCACATGGCTGCCTCCATCCAATGCCCCAGCACCGAAAAGACCACGAAGTAGATGACCAGGTTGCGCACCAGCGGCCACCCGCGGCGCTCGATGGCCGCTTCGTCGACGTCGAGCAGGCGCTTGTCGCCCAGGTCGTTCACCAGCGTCTTCTTGGCGCGGTCGGAGAATGCGAAGTACCCGATCAGGAACAGGTAGTACGCGCTGTCGAACAGGGCCGTCACCGGCATGAACGTTCCGTTGACGATGTCGATGACGATGCGCGAGGCCAAGCCCGCAAACGCCATGATGACGACGAAGGGGCGCCCGACCTTGTAGCGGTTCACGATGAACCACAGCGCCACGCCTTCCAGGATAACCATGGTCCAGTCGAGGATGTTCACCGAACTGTACACGACGGTGTCGCGCGACGTCAGGATGAGCGCTGCCAACGTAGTGGCGATATGCAGTGCGAAGATCACCTCCACGACGCGGATCGCGCCGAGCTTGCTGGGATCGCTGTACTTGACGGCTTCGTAGGCAATCTTGGCGGACTTGGTTGCCTTTTCATGGTCGGCCTTGGCCTTTTTGCGCGCCTCCTTGGCCTTCTTTCGTGCGGCCTTGGCCTGCGTGCGGTCGCTCGCCTGGGCGGCGACGGCGGCGATGCGGGCCGCCTCGTCGGCAACCTCGTCCGACTCCATCGCCACACCAACCATGGCCACGGCCTCGGCAGCTTCGAGCTGTGCGGTGCGCGTGATGCTCGCACGGTCCACCTTGCCGGACGAGTGTGCGCGGTTCAGGGCGCTTTCGGCCCGTTTGATTGCTTCAAGCTCTTCTTCCATGGAGACTCCGTTCGCGGGTTGGCCTCAGTGTACTTGATAAACACCCACGGGGGCAAAGCGTGACAATAGGTCTCGCGCGTCCTCGGGTGCGGGCTGGCCGTCGGTCGCATTCGCCCTGTCACACCTGGGCCCGAAGCCGTCTGATTCTGGATCCTTGGATGAAAACGCGATTCGTGGTCCGCATCCCCTTTTATGGGTTCCCAAGAGCAAGATTGCATACTATCGGTAACTTATTGTGCTGATATGCATACTTTACGTCACATATGGAGCGTCGTCACAGGCTGTCAGCCCATAAAAGGGGATTCTTGCCACAAAATCGGATTTTGCCCAAGAATTCCTCCTGCCAGGGCTTGCGGGACCCCACGGACGCAGGGCGGCACGGCGCAGAGTGGCTGCGCTTGACAAGACGGAGGCATGCACAGCGCAGGGTGGACCGCCTGGGCGCGACGGGGCGCTGCGCGGCTGCGCGGCGAGCGAGCCAGCCCCGCGCGCCGTAACCCACGCGTTGCCCGAACCCCACAGACATGCGGCAGCGCAGGCGCATACAACATACAAAGGACTTGGGGCAGACGCCTCAGAATCGCAACAACCAGAAAGGCATCGATGAAGCTGCGCACAGACAACCACGGGGTGCTCGGCCTGCATGTTTGCGAGGCGTACTTCGCGCTTGCGATGGCACTCGCGTTGGTGTTCGGGTTCCTGTGCGACCGCGAGCTGTTCGCCTACGACATCAGCATGGTGCGCGTGCTCCTGCTGATGGCGGGCGGCTCGTGCACGCTGTGGCTGATGTCGCAACGCGCGCGGAGCGCCCGGTTCGTCGGGGCCGCCACCGCACTGGCATGCGCAGGCCTCTCCATTGCCGACCACGCCGTGTTCGGTGCGTTCGAGACGCTGCGGGGCTACCTGGGCAGCGGGCCGACCACTGCGATCATGGCGCTCGAGTATGGCGGGGCCGTGGCGGTGGCGGCCTACCTGCTGTTCGCCCCTGCTGCCAAGCGCGTGCTCTGCCAGCCGCCCGACCTCGTCCCCGGCGCCCAGCAGGGGCACAGCTGGGACGTCCCGCTGCGGCAGCGCGTGCGCACCTGGGAGTTCTGGCGCGACCTGCTCATCTACTTCATCGTGTTCTCGCTGATGGGCCATTGGGCGGAGATGCTCTTCTGCCGCCTGATCGTCGCAGGCGTGTTCATGGGCGGCTACGACCCGTCCAACACGATGCTGTGGAGCCAGTGGCTCTTCCCCTTCACGGCCGAAGGGGCCGCGCTCGTGGGCATCGTGGTGATCCTGCATCCCGTGGCGCGCTGGCTGATGAGGAAGACCGATGGCAACCTGGTGGTGTCCGTCCTGCTGAGCTTCCTGGTGAACGCGGCGTTGTGCACGGCCATCGACTTCACCACCGGCATGGTGGCCAACCAGGACTACAGCCTGTGGGACTACCGCGACATGCCGTTCAACTTCATGGGGCAGGTATGCCTGCAGAATTCGCTGGTGTACAGCATCGCCGCCACGTTGATCGTGTGGGTGGCCTACCCGCTGATGGACACGGCGCTGCGGCGCGCTCCCCGCGGTGTTGTGAACGCCATCGCCTTCGGGCTGATCGGCATGTACCTGTTCCTGGCCATGCTCCACTTCATCGACCTCTACTAGCCCGCCCGCGAGAAACGCCACTACACAAGAACGCGGCCCCCGCAATGTGCAGGGGCCGCGGTTGAGCGTCTGTGCAGAAGCGCTTACTTGCTGCTGGACGAGCTCGAGGTTTCGAGCAGAGCCTCCAGATCCTCGGTCAGCTCGGCACCCTTCTCTAAGAGCTCCCACTTCTTCGTGATGTCGGCGTCCATTTCCTCGTAGGTCCTGGTTGCCTCGGGCATCGCCTCGATCGTCGCGCTGTCGAAGTCCGAAAGCACGATGTTGGTCTGGGCGGTGTTCTTCGGGTACTCGACGAACAGGTCCTCCATCACGATGTAGCCATCCTTGTCGAAGGCCACGATGACCACGGCTTTCTGAACGGCGTCGCCGGAGTCGGCCATCATCTTGTAGATCTCGTCGGTTTCGATGTACTTCTGGGGATCGAGCGTCAGCGTGTAGACGGTCTGGACGTCCTTTTCTTCACGCGCCACGGTGTCGATGCACTTGATCAGCTCGTACAGGTTGCCGACCTGCGTCTCCACGTAGGTATCGGCGCCATGGAACTGCTCCATGTCGAACTGGACGGTCGTTCCGGAGTACACGGGACCGTCGGTCACGCACACGGCCTTCTCGCCGTCGGAATAGTACTGGAGCTTGATGTCGTCGATCTCGCAGGTGAGACAGGTCTTCAGCTCCTTGCCGGTGTCGTCGAACTTGTAGACGCCCTTCGACACCAGGGGATCCTCGTCAGCACTCGAGCTGCTGGAACCGTC
>CACXFZ010000129.1 GCA_902767025.1 uncultured Coriobacteriaceae bacterium | reverse complement strand
CTGGGAGAGCCGTGCCTGGACTTGCTGTCGGTACACAGCTACGTGGAGCCCGGTTCGAAGTTCGCCCCTGGTGCGGGCTTCGGCCATCAGGCCATGTTCGACTGGTTCTCGGGCGTGTGCGAGCCGGGTGGCCCGGTCAGCTGCGGGCTCGAGTTGGACCTGTCCGCCGGCGAGAAAAGCACGGCGGGCGTGTACCTGCAGCAGCGCGGGCGCACCGACCTGGTGGCTCCGTTCCTGGACGCCATCCGGGAAGGCGGGCGCACCGAAAGCTACCTGGACGTGCTCGACCGCATGCCAGACGGCTGGCCTCCTGCCTACGTGGGGCTGTTCCCCGGACGGCCCGGCACGCCGCTGCGCATCGGCGGCTACATGGACGGCGGAGAGCTGGCGCGCTGCGCAGACGACCCCGCATACCTGGGGGAGCGATTTCGCAGAATCGGTTTTCATGCCTTCGATGCGCCCATGCTCGAGCGGTGCGCGGAGTTCATGGCCATCGCCCCGTCGGTGGACTTCCAGTTCGACATCATGCCCGACGGCTCCTTGGGCGACACGTTCGGGCTGTCGCTGTCGTTCAACGAGACCATTCCCCGCGAATCGCGGGAATGCATGGAATCGGGCTACGGCGCGAGGCTCATGGGTGTGCTGCAGGGCTGGGGCCTGGCAGACGACCGCTGGAAGCTGATCGCCGGAGCGGCGTTCGCGCGCCACGTGGGATACGAGCGAGACGACGGCACCGAGGGTCGCTTCGCCTTGTGCATCCGGTTCAACTACGCCAAGGTGAAGTTCAGAAACGGCGACCCGCAGCCGGCCAAGTTCTACCTGACCTGCGCCGCCGGGGATGTGGAGGGCTAGCCGTGTTGGACGGCCCGGGCATCTACGACGCGCTCTATGGGCTTGCGGCGGGAGGGCAGCGCGAGCAGGCGTTGTTCGGCGATTGCGCGCCGCTTGCCCACCAGGCGTTCGTCCGCAGTTTGGCGGGCGACGAGTTCCCGCTGCTGTGGTTCGAGGTTCCGCTGTCCGGGGATCCCCGCTTCGATTTGCACGTGGCGCTTTCCCGCAGTGCCCTGAAGGAAGGCGTGCAGTTCCTGGCCGGTGCGGGCAACGGCTACGATGCCCTGCTCGATTGGTACGCCTGCGAGGAGCAGGGTGGTGGCGGTCTGGCGTTCGCCTACGATGTCAGCGAGGGGAAGATCGACAACCCCGCCGTGCACGTCAACGTGAACCGCGTGCCCCTGTCCGACATGGGCCGGTTCTTCGATCTGGCAGCCGGCGCGGGTGCGGCCCAGCGTTACGCGAGCTTTGCGGGAAGCCTGGTGCAGGGGTGGTGCGTATGGTACGCGGGCGTGCATCCCGGCAGGCCCGGCTCGCCCGTGCGCGTCGACTGCTTCGTCAACCCGGCCTTGAAGGATGCCTATGCAGACGACCTCGGGCTGTTCGAACGCGACTTGCAATCTTGCGGGTTTTCGGCCACGGGCCCTGCGCTGCGCGAGCTGGCGGAGCCCATCCTGGCGTCGCCCTTCGCCTTGGAGCTGCAGTTCGACGTGCTCGAAGACGGCACGCCGAGCCCCACGCTGGGCATGTCGGCCGCTTTCTCGCTGGGGTTGTCCGACGATGTGCATGCCCTGTTCGAAGAGCCCGGTGCCGGGGCGCGTTTGATGGGTGAGATCGAGGGCCTGGGGCTGTCCGATGGGCGTTGGCGCCATGTGCCCGACACTGCGTTTTCCAAGCTGGTCGCGCTCGACGGCGATGCGCTTGCCATGTTCTGCGCACCCACCTTCGTGAAGCTGCGCATGCGCGACGGCGAAGCGCTGGACGCCAAGATGTACCTGCAGGCAGGCGCCTCCGTGCTGGCATAGCGTGCCGCGCGGCGTGGTCTCGCGTAGAATCAGAGAGGTCATGCAGCTTAACCTTGCGAACATCTCGTACACCTATCCTGCGGCAGCCGAGCCCGCCCTGCTCGATGTGAGCGCCACGTTCCCGCGCGGATGGACCGGCCTGGTCGGCGACAACGGCAGCGGCAAGACCACGCTTGCGCTGGTCGCCTGCGGATTGCTGCAGCCCGATGCCGGCTCCGTTGCGCCGGCTTTGCTGTCCCGCTACTGCGCGCAGGATGCGACCGAGCCGCCAGACGACCTGGAGGATTTCGCGGGTGCGTACGACGGGCTGGCCGTGCGCCTTCGCCGCGACCTGGGGCTCGAAGACGACTGGCCGTGGCGTTACCGCACGCTTTCCTGCGGCCAGCAGAAGCGCCTGCAGGTGGCGTGTGCGCTGTGGGCCGGCCCCGACGTGCTTGCCATGGACGAGCCCACCAACCACCTGGATCTATCGACGCGACATGCGATATCGGCGGCCCTCGCGCGCTTTCCGGGCATCGGGCTGCTCATCTCGCACGACCGCGAGCTGCTCGACGCCCTGTGCACGCAGTGCCTGTTCGTGTCGGGAGGATCTGCCCTCGTCCGGCCGGGAGGGTACTCGCAGGCCTCCGCCCAGGCCGCCCTCGAGCGTTCGAGCGCCATCCATGCGCGGCAGACTGCCCGCAAGGAAAAGGCGCGCATCGAGCGGGAAGCCCAGCGGCGCCGCGAGGAGGCTTCGCGCACGGCAGGCAGAAGAAGCCTCAAGGGAGCTGGCAAGCACGATGGGGATGCGCGTTTCAAGAAGCGCGTTGCCGTGGTTTCGGGGCAGGACGGCAAGGCAGGAAAGCTGTCGTCGCGCATGGCCGGCAGACTCGAGAACGCCGAAGCCCAACTTGCCTCCACACGCGTTGAGAAGCGCTACGATGCGGACGTGTGGTTCGACGCCCAGCCCAGCAGGCGCAAGGTGCTTCTGCGCATGGAGCCCCAGGTGCTCTCGCTCGGCGAATCGTCGCTGGACGTGCCTGCGCTCTTCATCGGCAACACCGACCACATCGGCCTGGTCGGAGACAACGGCAGCGGCAAGACGACGCTGGTCAGGAGCATCGTGCAAAACGCGCCCGCAGGCGTTCGGTGCCTCTACATTCCCCAGGAGGCCGACCAGGCGCGAAGGCGTGCGGCCATCGACATGCTGGACGGCCTGCCCAGCGACAAGCGCGGCCGCGTGCTCTCGATCGTCGCGCAGCTGAATTCGGATCCGGACCGCATCCTGGAGGGCGGGTCGATCAGCCCGGGCGAGGCGCGCAAGCTCCTGCTCGCGCTGGGCATCCTCGATGCACCCGAGCTCATCGTGATGGACGAGCCCACCAACCATTTGGACCTGGGCTCGACCGAAGCGCTCGAGCGCATGCTGCCCGCCTATCCCGGCGCGCTCCTGCTGGTGTCCCACGACCCCGTCTTCGTGCAGGCGGCCACCAACATCCTCTGGCGCTGCACCAACGGGGCCCTCGAAATCTGAACAGGAGCCCGACCCCTGTTCAAAACTAGGCGCTGGGACCCCAGATGGCGATGCGCTGCTCGGGGGACAGGTACATGGTGTCGCCCTCGGCCACGCCGTACACGTCGTACATCGCATCGTACATCTGCACGCTCACGTTCACGCGCAGGTTGTTGATCGGATGGACATCCAGCGCCCGCTGATGCAGGGCGTCTTCGGTCATCACTTCCGCCCACAGGTTCGAGAGGCTCTTGAAGAACGCCTCGTAGTCGAACCCCTCGGTCTTCGACGCCAGCTCCAGGCAGGCCTGTGCGCCGCTGAGGTCCGCGGCGGCCTCGCCCACGACGAGCCTGCCGTCCACCGTCTCGCCTGGCTCGACCTCGATGCCCTGGTAGTACGAAGCAAGTGTGGAGCACTTCAGCACGAACGCGTCCACGTCGGCATCGGCGAACACGGGGTTGGGCGTGCCGTACGCGTCCAGCTGCGAGCCCGTGTAGTCGAAGCCATGGCTGATCTCGTGCGCAATGGTCCAGCCGGAGCCGGCAAACAGCTCGGCGTCGGTCATCTCGTCGTTGTAGATGGCGCTGGTCACGAACCCGGGGAAGATGTTGATCGAGTTGGACGACGGGTCGTAGAACGCATTGGTTTCCGTGGGGGACAACCCGTACCATGGGGTGGCGGCCACGGCCGGCTGCCCGATCATGCTGCTTTCGCAGTCGTAGCGGTACTGCTTGAGCTTCAGGTAGTTGGAAAAGAGCGTGCCACCCTGGTCGGTGGGCGTCAGCTCGAGCCCGCTGTAGTCGAAGTACCCGCTGCCGGGCTCCAGGACGTTGAGCGTCATGGCATCCAGCTTCTCGATGATGCGCTGCTTCGAATCCTCGCCAATCCACGTGGTGCTGCCCACCAGGTCCTTGTAGGTGTCCACCAGGTTCTGCGACAAGGTCTGCAGGCGGGCCTTGGCGTTTTGCCCCAGCACATCATCGGCGTAGGTCTTGGCGACCACGTTGCCAAGCGTGTCCAGACTCGTGCATGCCTGGTAGGCGAACTCTTCGGCGTCGGGCGCGTGCATGCCGGCCGCCTCGATCAGGGCGTTCATGGAGGTCGGGTCGCGGTAGGGGCGCGTTTCCTTGAGCACCTGGGCCTTGGCCACCAGCTTGATGTCGTCCAGGTTCTCGGCCACCCACAGCCCGTTGAACGCCTCGAGCCATGCGCGGTTGACGATGTACGTCTCCGAGCCGCCCTTGCCCATCTTGTCGAGCGTTTCCTTCAGTGGGAAGTTGGAGGCCATCGCGCACGCTTCGTCGAGCGTGAAGTAGCTCTCGCGCGTCGCCTCGGCCATCGCGCCGTAGTCGGCATTCAGGTACATGCCTGCCGAATCGAGGTGCTTGCCGTGCTTCTTTTCGAAGTCGATGATCTTCGTCGCGGTGTCCATCGTCTTGTCAGGGCTCATGCCGGCAGTCATGAAGTCGGCCGCCGCATACGACGCCAGCCCCTGCAAAATCTCGGTCAGGCTTTCCTGCTCCTGTGGGTCGTCGGAATCCTGGTAGTACGTCCCGCCGTAGAGAAGCGCATTGCTGAGCACGAAGTTGGGGTTGAGGGCCACGATGCTGTTGGCACGCGTGTCGTTCAGGGAGACGTTGGCCAGCATGAAGGGGCTGAAGGGGAAGTCGCTTGCCTTCAGCAGTGCGTTCATTTCTTCGAGCGAGGCAACGGCGTCGATGCGGTCCAGGTAGGGCTGCACTTCGGAGAGCCCGGTCTTCTCCAGCGCTGCGGTGTCGGCCGCCTGGTTGAAGAAGATGCGCAGCTGCTCCAGGTCGTGCCCGGTCTTGGACTGGTCTTTGATCGCCTCGATGGTCGAGGTGCGCAGCTCGCCCGCATGCTCGGTAATCGTCGAAGTCGCCTCGTCCTGATGGGCGGCAAGGTAGTCGTAGTTGTAGTGCGTGTACAGGTCGTCTTTGGCCTCGGGCTGCTCGGAGGGCAGGTTGCCGGCGAGCACCGATGTGATCCAGGGCTTGCCGACGGGCTCGCCCGACGCAGAAGCACCTTCGGGCGTTGCGCCTCCGTCGCCCGACGAGGCGGCTGTGCTCCCAGGGCCGGTGGCGCATGCCGAAAGCAGCAGGGACATCGCCAGCGCACAGATCAGCGCTGCCAGTTTGCTTGGACGGTTCGTGGTTTTCACACGGTCTCCTCTCGCCTGCGGGAAGGCTTATGCCCAATCTCTTCCGATTGTACGCCCGATAGG
>CACXFZ010000128.1 GCA_902767025.1 uncultured Coriobacteriaceae bacterium | reverse complement strand
TGAAGAACCTGCGCGAGTACATCGACGTGCTCACGCTTTCGGCAACGCCCATCCCGCGCACGATGCAGATGTCGCTTTCGGGCGTGCGCGACATGTCGCTTATCCTGACGCCGCCCGACGAGCGCCGGGCCGTGGAGGTGCACGTGGGCGAATGGGACCCCGACGTGGTCAGCGGCGCCATTCGCCGCGAGCTGGCGCGCGGCGGGCAGGTGTACTACGTTTCGAACCGCGTGCGCTCCATCGAGGAGGCGGTCGCGCGCGTGCGCGACGCCGCCGGCGAGGCGCGCGTGGGCGTTGCGCACGGGCAGATGGGCAAAGACGAGCTGGAACGCGTGATGGAGGACTTCTCGGCGGGCATCCTGGACGTGCTCACGCTGTCTGCCACACCCATCCCGCGCACGATGCAGATGAGCCTGTCCGGCGTGCGCGACATGAGCCTGATACTGACGCCTCCCGACGACAGGAGGCCGGTCGAGGTGCACGTGGGCGAATGGGACCCCGACGTGGTCAGCGGCGCCATCAGGCGCGAACTCGACCGCCGGGGCCAGGTGTACTACGTTTCGAACCGGGTGCGCAGCATCGAGGAAGCGGTGCAGCGCGTGCAGAAGGCCGCAGGCGAGGCGCGCGTGGGCGTTGCCCATGGCCAGATGAGCAAGGACGAGCTCGAGCGCGTGATGGAGGACTTCAGCGCCGGCACGATCGACGTGCTGGTGGCGACCACCATCATCGAAAGCGGCATCGACAACCCGCACACGAACACGCTGATCATCGAGGATGCGCAGCGGCTGGGCCTGGCGCAGATGTACCAGCTCAAAGGCCGCGTGGGCCGCAGCGACCGTCAGGCCTATGCCTACTTCATGTTCCCAGGCACGGCGAACCTGACCGAGGAAGCCGTGGCGCGCCTGATGGCCATCAACGAGCACCAGGACCTGGGTTCGGGCATGCGCGTGGCCATGCGCGACCTGGAGATACGCGGTGCCGGCAGCCTGCTGGGCGCCGAGCAGAGCGGCAACATGAGCGCTGTCGGCTTCGACCTGTTCGCGCAGATGATCGCCACGGCGGTCAACGAGGCGCGCGAAGGGGCCGGCGATGGTTCCGACGTGCTTCCGCGGGCGCTTTCCGACATCATCGTCAACATCCCTGCGCATGCGTACCTGCCGGACGACTACATCCCCAACGCAGACGAGCGGGTGACGCTGTACCGCCAGATCGCCCATGCCGCCGAAGTGGCCGAGGTCGACAGGCTGGAGCAGGCCGTGGGCGAGGCCCATGCCAACATGCCGCCCGAGGCGCGCAACTTGTTCATGAAAGCGCGGTTGCGTGCGCAGGCGAACACAGGCGGCGTGCGCATGGTGTCGTTGGTTGCGGGAAGGCTCGTGATCGAGCCGGTGCGCAAGCCGGAAGGCGATCTGTGGGCAAGCCTGCGTCAGGCCAGGGCACGCTACATCTCGGCCAGCTCGAAGCTGCAGGTTCCCGTGGCGTACTTCGGAATCGACGAGGACGGCAACATGCTCGAAGCCGCCTACGACTTCCTCACCAAGATTTGAGCAGGGGCCCCGTTCGAAACCTAGCGGGACAGGTAGGGAAGGTAGCAGGTGGCGTCGGTCTCGATGACCGAGCAGGCGCCCTGGGCGCAGGCGTCGACGCAGATGCCGCAGCCAACGCACAGGCGCGGGTCCACTTCCACGCGATCGCCGTCGATGGCGCGTGCTCCGGTGGGGCACGAGTCCATGCACGCCCCGGACAGGGTGCACAGGTCCTGGTCGGTGACGCTCAGGGCAACTTCGATGCGCTCGGCTGACTCGGGCAGGCGGTCGACCGCTTCCAGGATCATCTTCTGCCGTGGGAACACGATGCGCCGTGCATGCGCCTTGTGCGACAGGGAGTCGACGATGGAGTTCTCCGCCAGGTTCAGCCGCTCGCTGGCACGCTGCCGTTCGCGTCGCTCGTAGATGTCCTGCAGCACCTGCGAGTTCTTCAGCCGCCGCTTGCCTGTGGCGATCTCGCCCACCTCGCTTGCCAGGTCGGTGAACAGGCTGCGGCGTCCCTTGGGATCGTCCAACGAACCTTCCTTGGCGGGGTCCTTGTGCGGCACGCGCAGCGAGAACAGGATCTTGCGGTCGGTCCGCTCTTCGGCCAGCTGGACCGCATGGGGGAAGAGCGCGCCGCCCACATCGCCTGCGCGCGGGCACGCCTCGCAGTTCTTCAAATCGCACGAGATGGTGATGCGGATGTTCTCGGCGAGCATCAGCGTCCAGAGCTCGGGCGGCACCATGCTCAGGCACGGAAGCACCACCACGTTGGCGGCAACGTCGGTGCCGGGCGTCACGTTTTCGCTGCACGACAGGTACACGCGCTCGCCGAGCATGGCCGTGCGCCTGATGCGGGCGTGCAGCTCGTTGATCGTGATGCGCGTGGGGGCGAAGGCGTCGCAGATGCCGAAGCACACCCCACAGCCGTTGCAAGCGCCGTGGTCCACCACGGGCGCCGCTCCCTCGCGAAGCGAGATGGCGCCGTGCGGGCAGGCGTGGACGCACCGCTCGCAGTCAGAGCCGTATGCATGGGTGCAGTAGTCGGCCACGACCACGAGCTGCTGCGGCGGTCCTGCCGGCACGTCGTTTCGGGCTTGTTCGCGTTCGCTATCCACAGGCGATGGCAAGGGCCGCATCGATGCGTGCGAGCACGTCGGAGCGCTCCATCAGCTCGATGCTCTCGAACAGCGGGGGAGACACCATGTTTCCGCACACGGCCACGCGCAGGGGCTGGAAGAGGTTCTTCACCTTCATGTCAAGCGGCTCGGCCAACGCGCGGCAGGCCTCCTGCAGGGGGTCGCACTCCCAGGGCATGCCCTCGTCGGCCAGAACCTCGCGCAGGCTTTTGAGCGCCTCGTCGGCCCGTGCACCCTCCTTTTGCAGGACCTTGGCGACGCTCTTCTCGTCGAACTGCACGTTGGGGCCCCAGAACAGGTATGCGAGCTTTTCGCCCACCTGGTCCAGGCGCTCCAGGCGCTCGGCGACCAGCGGGTATGCGCGCTCCAGGTCGATGTCGGAATCGCCCGCACCCACTTCGTCGAGCCAGGGACGCGCCGCTTCGACGAAGGAGGTGCTGCCCATGGCCTGGATGTACTGCCCGTTCATCCAGTCGAGCTTCTGCGTGTCGAACACGGCGTCCTTCTTCGTCACGCGATCCAGCGAGAACTCGCGGCACAGCGTTTCGCGGTCGATGATCGTGGTTTCGCCGTCCAGGCTCCAGCCGAGCAGGGCCAGGAAGTTCACCATGCAATCGGACAGGTAACCCTGGCGCTCGTACTCTTCCACGCTGGTCGCCCCATGGCGCTTCGACAGCTTCTTGCCGTCTGCGCCCAGGATCATCGACAGGTGCGCGAAGGTGGGCACCGGGTAGCCAAGCGCCTCGTAGACCAGGATCTGGCGGGGCGTGTTCGACAGATGGTCGTCGCCGCGGATCACGTGGGTGATGCCCATGTTCGCGTCGTCGCACACCACGGCGAAGTTGTAGGTGGGGCTGCCGTCGCTGCGGGCCAGGACCATGTCGTCCATCACCGCTGCGGGGAAGCTCACATGACCGTAGACCGCATCGTCGAACTCGATGTCGGGATGGTCTTCGGGCACCTTCAGGCGCCAGGTGTGGGCCTCTCCGGCATCGATGCGCCGCTGCGCCTCTTCCGGGTCGATGGCACGGCAGCTCCTGTCGTAGCCCGCATAGGACTCGCCGGCGGCCTGGCGCTTCGCATCGAGCTCCTCCTTGGTGCAGAAGCACGGGTAGGCCTTGCCTTCGGCTATGAGCTTCTCGAGCGCTTCCTGGTAGGTGTCCATGCGCTGCGTTTGGAAGTAGGGACCGTATTCGCCGCCCGTCTCGGGCCCTTCGTCCCAGTCGAGTCCCAGCCAGCGCATGGCGCGCAGGATGATCTGGGTGTTCTCCTCGGTCGAACGCTCGGGGTCGGTGTCTTCGATGCGCAGGATGAAGGTTCCTCCCTGCGCGCGGGCGAACGCCCAGTTGTATATGGCGGTGCGGGCGCCCCCTACGTGGAGCATCCCGGTGGGGCTGGGTGCGAACCGAACCCGTACGGCGCGAGAATCTGTGTTCATCGGACTATCCTTGTCTGTCTGCTGTCATGCCTTGCGGACCTGCATGCCTGCCATGCGCGCCCTTCGCGACCTGTCTTTGCGGATGAGGACGCAGCCCGCAAGCATTGAAATGATACAGGCGAGCACGGTTGCTGTCAGCCATATGATGCCCATGCCCATCCAAAAACCCTGGGGCAGCATCGAGATGAGCAGGCTGTCGGCGGGAAACACCCAGTTTCCGCTGGGGAACAGCACGGCGTGGAACGCGGCGAAGAAACCGTTGAAGTCCACCAGCGCCCAGGCGCCCAGCCCGACCATGCAAGAGAGAAGCAGGGCGGGTGCGGCGATGAGCGCGCGGGCGAACAGCACCCGGTGCTTGCGCAGTGCCAATCCCAGCAACAGGGCCGCCAGCGCGGCGCAGGCAACGACGATGCTCGCGGGGACGATCAGGCGGTTGCAGTCGAGCAGGTGGGCCACGGCGTCCTGGTCGAGCGCGTAGCTGCTGTCGTAGGACGCAAGGTCGTACATGTCGCGCAACGCATCGTCGTTTGAGGTGGAATAGCCCTGGCCAGGCGCATCGTGCCAGTCGAGCACGCCTTCCCAGCGCACTGATTTGGCCGACGACGGATGGGCGGCCTCGTAGGCGGTGTCCATCACGCGGGCCGCCAAAGCCACCGCCGCGTTGTGCTCTCCTTCGATGTGCATGTCCACAGTGAGGTCGCGCGTTGCCACGGCAAGCGTGCTCAGCTGGTCTTCGGAATAGGGTGAAAGGTCGTGCAGGCATGTGGCCTTCGAGAGCATATAGGTGGTGGGTGGCAGCGCGCAGCAGGCGAAACCTGCTGCGAACAGGGTTGTTGCCAGCACGATCGAGAACAAGACGGACGCCACCACGTGGGCGGTTCCCGTTTTGGCGGGTTGTGCGGATGGCCGAGCGTGCGTTGCCACGTGTTATGCGGTCCTTCATGGGTTTGGGGCGATGGTTTGCCCCAATCGAACAGTTGGCATCATCCTACCAGACTCCCACGGTGTGCCGTATCGGGCATGCCGGCTCGAGCGCAG